>JAEUNV010000362.1 GCA_016790385.1 Zoogloea sp. | reverse complement strand
GGGTAGAGCGCCACCTCCGGCTCGATCATGGTGCTCACGCATAGGTAGCGCAGCACTTGATCCGAGGTGTTGATGATCTGGTGGGCGCTTTCGGCGCCGCCGGTGGGGGCGGCAATGAAATCCCCGCTGCGGATAGGCAGGCGTTGTGAGCCCATCCGCAGCACCCCCGTGCCCTCCAGCACAAAGAACATCTCTTCGTTGGCAAAGTGGCTGTGGAAGGGCCAGGCGCGTGCGCCGGGGGCCAGCTCGGTCACCCGGTAGCCGAGTTGGCGGGCGTCGATACGCGCCGCCACCGGCGCCAAGCGGGCGGCGAAGGCGGCGGGGCGGTCGGGTGTGTCGTAGTCGAGCTGGTCCAGATTGACGATGGGGTGCATGGGAAGGCCTTTCGCAGGAGGGGGGGCGGCGGCGCCGGGGACGCTTGGAGAGGGGTATTGAACGCGCCAGCCGCTTTGTTCTCAAGCGATGAGTCTGCATGCCACCCATGTGCGTCCGGAATGGGGGGGCCTGAAGGGGGTTGATTGACATTCCATTTATGAATGTCAATGGTGATTACTCGTCGTTTGAGCCTTGGGGAAAAATCCTTTTCAATTGTGGTGTTCCGGCTGAAGTGAGATGTTGGCCGGTGACTTTTACCCATGCTGATGGCGAATTCCGTATGTTCTCGCCGCAGCGCCGACAAGGAGGCTCCATGCGAATCCAGGCATCCCGAAATCCGGCGTCCCGCACGCCCATTCCCCAGCCCGCCCCGTTTGCACCGGCCTTGCCGAGGCTGCCGGGGGTGGTAGCCAGTCTTGGCTATCTGGGGGCCACACCCGAGCGGCCTTTCAACTACATGTATCAGCCGCCGGCGGGCACCCCCTGGCAGAACTGCGAATACGTTATGCAACGCATGCATGTGGCGGATGCCCGCGCCACCGCCGCCCGCCCCTCCATTGATCGGGAGGGCTATGAGCTGTGGGACGCGCCTACCGGCGTGGCCGACTTTGCCGACGAAGCGGCGATCCGACGCTACTACTACGCCGAAGCCGCCGAGCTGGCGCGGTGGGTTACCGGGGCGCGGCAGGCCTGGGTGTTCGATCACCTGGTGCGCCGCCGTGAGGCCGGGCGCCCGGCCCTCGGTTTCGGCCGCCAGGGTGATGGCAGCAACCCGGCGGCGGTGGGCCGCGTGCACAACGACTACAGCGAAGCTTCGGGCCGCCGCCGGCTGGAGCTGGTGCTCACCGACCCTGCGGAACTGGCCCGGGTCGAGCGCTTTGCCATCGTCAACATCTGGCGCTCGATCCGCGGCCCGGTGCTGGACACGCCCCTGGCCGTCTGCGATGCCCGCTCGGTGTCATCCCAGGATCTGGTGGCGGCCGAGATCCGCTACCCCGAGCGCACCGGCGAGATATATCTGGTCCGCCACGCCGCCCGGCATCAGTGGGCCTACTTTCCCGGCATGGACCGCCACGAAGCCCTGATCTTCAAGCAGTACGACTCCCAGATAAACGGTACGGCCCGCTTCACGCCCCATTCGGCCTTCGACCTGCCCGACGTACCCGCCGATACCCCGCTCCGGAAGAGCATTGAAGTGCGCTGCCTGGTTGTTTTTTGAGTGAAGGAGCCCGCCATGAGCCCATCCCCATGCCCCCCCGTGCCCCTCATCGAGTTCTGGTTCGAGTTCGGCAGCAATTACAGCTATCCCAGCGTGATGCGCATTGAGGCCGCTGCGGCCCGACACGGCGTGAAAGTGGCCTGGAAGCCCTTCATGCTTGGCCCGATCTTCCGCGAGCTGGGCATGGACAACTCACCGTTCGTGCTGCAAAAGGAAAAGGGTGCCTACATGTGGCACGACATCGCCCGGGAATGTCGCAAGTACGGCCTGCCCTGGACACGCCCGAGCACTTTTCCGCGCCTTGGCGTGCTGCCCCTGCGGGTGGCCATCCAGGGTGCCGACGCCCCTTGGATGGAGGCCTTCTGCCAGCGGGTGATGCAGCTCAACTTCGTGCACGACCAGGACATCAACCACCCCGAACCCCTCGCCGCCATCCTCACCGGACTGGGGCTGCCGGCGGCCGAGATCCTTGCCCGGGCGGGCTCCGAGGAGATCAAGACCCGCTTGCGCGAGCAGACTGCCGAAGCCCGTGCCCGGGGCGTTTTCGGGGCGCCCACCTTCTTTGTCGGCGACGAGATGTTCTGGGGCAACGACCGTCTTGATGACGCCCTGGCCCTGGCCGCATCGCAAGGGGCGCAGCCATGAACGCCTCCAGCCCGCGGGAGGCGATCTGGCTGGAACAAG
>JAEUNV010000361.1 GCA_016790385.1 Zoogloea sp. | reverse complement strand
GGGTAGAGCGCCACCTCCGGCTCGATCATGGTGCTCACGCATAGGTAGCGCAGCACTTGATCCGAGGTGTTGATGATCTGGTGGGCGCTTTCGGCGCCGCCGGTGGGGGCGGCAATGAAATCCCCGCTGCGGATAGGCAGGTGCTGTGAGCCCATCCGCAGCACCCCCGTGCCCTCCAGCACAAAGAACATCTCTTCGTTGGCAAAGTGGCTGTGGAAGGGCCAGGCGCGTGCGCCGGGGGCCAGCTCGGTCACCCGGTAGCCGAGCTGGCGGGCGCCAATACGTGCCGCCACCGGCGCCAAGCGGGCGGCGAAGGCGGCGGGGCGGTCGGGCGTGTCGTAGTCGAGCTGGTCCAGATTGACGATGGGGTGCATGGGGAGGCCTTTCGCAGGAGGGGGAGCGGTGCAGGGTGGGGAGCTTCGGCAGCGGTTCATCGCATGGAACGCCCGGCCTGGGGTATTGGACGCGCCCGCCGCTTCGTTCTCAAGCGATGAGCCTGCATGCCACCCATGCGTACCCGGCATGGCAGTGCCCTGAGGAAGGCTCACTGGCATTCCATTTAGGAATGCCAGTGGTGGTTATTCATCGTTTGAGCGTGGCGAAAAAATCCTTTTCAATTGGGGTGTTCCGGCTGAAGTGAGATGTTGGCCGGTGACTTTTACCCATGCTGCTGGCGAATTCTGCATGTTTTCGCTGCAGCGCTGACAAGGAGGTTCCATGCGAATCCAGGCATCCCGAAATCCGGCGTCCCGCGCGCCCATTCCCCCGCCCGCCCCGTTTGCGCCGGCCTTGCCGAGGCTGCCGGGGGTGGTCGCCAGCCTTGGCTATCTGGGGGCCACACCCGAGCGGCCCTTTAACTACATGTATCAGCCGCCGGCGGGCACCCCCTGGCAGAACTGTGAGTACGTTCTGCAACGCATGCATGTGGCGGATGCCCGCGCCACCGCCGCCCGCCCCTCCATCGACCGGGAGGGCTACGAGCTGTGGGACGCGCCCACGGGGGTGGCCGACTTTGCCGACGAAGCGGCGATCCGCCGTTACTACTACGCAGAAGCCGCCGAGCTGGCGCGGTGGGTCACCGGGGCGCGGCGGGCCTGGGTGTTCGATCATCTCGTGCGCCGCCGAGAGGCCGGGCGCCCGGCCCTGGGTTTCGGCCGCCAGGGCGACGGTAGCAACCCGGCGGCGGTGGGCCGCGTGCATAACGATTACAGCGAGGCCTCGGGCCGCCGCCGACTGGAACTGGTGCTCACCGACTCCGCTGAACTGGCCGGGGTCGAGCGCTTTGCCATCGTCAACATCTGGCGCTCGATCCGCGGCCCGGTGCTGGACACGCCCCTGGCCGTCTGCGACGCCCGCTCGGTGTCATCCCGGGATCTGGTGGCGGCCGAGATCCGCTACCCGGAGCGCACCGGCGAGATCTATCTGGTCCGTCATGCCGCCCGGCACCAATGGGCCTACTTTCCCGGCATGGACCGTCACGAGGCCCTGATCTTCAAGCAGTACGACTCCCAGATAAACGGCACGGCCCGCTTCACGCCCCATTCGGCCTTCGACCTGCCCGACGTCCCCGTCGATACCCCGCTCCGGGAGAGCATTGAAGTGCGCTGCCTGGTTGTCTTCGAGTGAAGGAGCCCGCCATGAGTCAATCCCCCTGCACCCCCGTGCCCCTCGTCGAGTTCTGGTTCGAGTTCGGCAGCAACTACAGCTACCCCAGTGTGATGCGCATTGAAGCGGCTGCGGCCCGGCACGGCGTCAAAGTGGCCTGGAAACCCTTCATGCTCGGCCCGATCTTCCGCGAGCTGGGCATGGACAACTCACCGTTCGTGCTGCAAAAGGAAAAGGGTGCCTACATGTGGCACGACATCGCCCGGGAATGTCGCAAGTACGGCCTGCCCTGGACACGCCCCAGCACCTTTCCGCGCCTCGGCGTGCTGCCCCTGCGGGTGGCCATCCAGGGTGCGGACGCCCCGTGGATGGAGGCCTTCTGCCAGCGGGTGATGCAGCTCAACTTCGTGCACGACCAGGACATCAACCACCCCGAACCCCTCGCCGCCATCCTCACCGAGCTGGGCCTGCCGGCTGCCGAACTCCTGGCCCGGGCGGGCTCCGAGGAGATCAAGGCGCGCTTGCGCGAGCAGACTGCCGAAGCCCGTACCAGGGGTATCTTCGGCGCGCCCACCTTCTTTGTCGGGGACGAGATGTTCTGGGGCAACGACCGTCTTGATGACGCCCTGGCCCTGGCTGCATCGCAAGGGGCACGGCCATGAACGCCCCCAGCCCGCGGGAGGCGGTCTGGCTGGAGCAGGGCTACCTTCCATGGCCCGCGGCGGGCGGCTTTCTGCCCGCCATTGCCCGGCTCTTCCACCGGGAGGATGGCGCCCACCTGCGCTTCCGGGTGGAGCTGGGGCCCGCCCACTGCAACGGCAGCGGGCGGGTGCATGGCGGTTTCATCGCCACCCTGGCGGATGTGTGGCTGGGCTATAACCTGGCCCGCCGTCTGGCGCCCGAGGCGCGCTTTGTCACCGCCAGCCTGCAGGTGGACTATCTGGGGGTGGTGGCCGCCGGAGACTGGCTGGAGAGCGAGATCGACTGGGTTCGCGCCGGTGGGCGGCTTTGCCACGCTGCCGGCCGTATCCGGTCGGGCGACGGACGCCTGGTGACGGCCATGCGGGCGAGCTTTGCGAGCCTGGAAGCCTAGCGGCGCAGGCGCGCCACCTTGTCGGCCAGGGCCTGCATCTGGTCCTTGACCAGCTTGCCCAGGCGTTCGTCGGTCAGATTGCCGTCGCCATCGAAGGCGCCGGCGAAGGCGTTGGCGAAGACCTCCGGCTTGTTGAGGGGCTGCAGGTCGAGAAATACGCAGACCTGGCGCAGGTGATACTGGGCGCGGGACGTGCCCATGCCGCCGCCGGCGCCCATGATGGCCACGGCCTTGCCGGCCAGCAGGGCATTGTCGGGTTCCCGGGAGGCCCAATCGAGGATGTTCTTGAGGGCTGGCGCCATGGAGTAGTTGTACTCGGTGCACGCCAGCACCAGGGCATCGGCGGCGGCCAGCTGGGCCAGCACGCGGCTCACCGAGGCGGGCTTGTCGGCGATGTCGGCGTTGTAGAAGGGAATGTCGCCCAGGTCGGCGATCTCCATGCTGACGCCTTCCGGCAAACTGGCCCGGGCGGCGCGCAGCAGCCCCTTGTTGGTGGATTTTTCGCGCAGGCTGCCGGCAATGCCGAGAAGCTTGATGGACATGTTGTCTTCCTTCTTCGTGATGGGGTTCGGGGGCGGGCGGCGACGGACGGCACAATATCGAAACCCGGATATCGCTTATAGACCACTGCGGATGCCGTTTGGCGCCAAGCGCTCTAAACTCGCTCCATCGTCGCCCGTGACGATCACGCACACCCCGTGTGGGTGCGCCGACGTCTTTCCCTGTGACAGCGTCAGCCGCCTCTGCGTTCGGTTTGCCGGAAACATCGAGGAGCCGAGTCATCATGTCTGCACCGCCTGCCTACCCCCGCGATCTCGTCGGCTATGGCCGCAACCCGCCTTTTGCCGACTGGCCGGGGCGCGCGCGGGTGGCCGTGCAGTTCGTCCTCAACTACGAGGAGGGTGGCGAAAACTGTGTGCTCCATGGTGACGCCGGCAGCGAGCAGTTTCTCTCCGAGCTCTTCAACCCGGCCAGCTATGCCGACCGCCATCTCTCCATGGAGGGCATCTACGAGTATGGCTCCCGGGTTGGCGTCTGGCGCATCCTGCGGGAGTTCGAGCGGCGTGGTCTGCCCCTGACCGTCTTCGGCGTGTCCATGGCCCTGCAACGTCACCCCGAACTCACCGCAGCCTTCCGCGAGCTTGGCCACGAGATCGCCTGCCACGGCTGGCGCTGGATCCACTACCAGGGGATGGACGAAGCCACCGAGCGCGAGCACATGCGCATCGGCATGGCGATCATTGAGCAGCTCACCGGGGAGCGCGCCCTGGGCTGGTACACGGGGCGCGACTCCCCCAACACCCGGCGCCTGGTGGCTGACTATGGCGGCTTTCTGTATGACTCGGACTACTATGGCGACGACCTGCCCTTCTGGACCGAGGT
>JAEUNV010000347.1 GCA_016790385.1 Zoogloea sp. | reverse complement strand
ACCGCCCAAGATGACCCGCAACGTGTCCACCCGCCAAGTCTTCGTGCCGCCCTTCGACGTGACCGACATCGATCTGGCCGACGCCTGCCGCCGCGTGCTGCGCATGCCGGCCGTGGCCAGCAAGAGCTTCCTGATCACCATCGGCGACCGCTCGGTGGGCGGCATGACTGCCCGCGACCAGATGGTCGGCCCGTGGCAGATCCCCGTGGCCGACGTGGCTGTGACCACCATGAGCTACCAGGGCTACCTGGGCGAGGCCTTCGCCATGGGCGAGCGCACCCCGGTGGCCACCCTCGATGCCCCGGCCTCGGGCCGCATGGCCATCGGTGAGGCCATCACCAACATCGCCGCTGCCGACATCCGCAGCCTGGGCAATGTGAAGCTCTCCGCCAACTGGATGGCCGCTGCCGGTCATCGGGGCGAAGACGTCAAGCTCTACAAGACCGTCGAGGCCGTGTCCCAGTTCTGTCAGCAGGCAGGTATCGCCATCCCGGTGGGCAAGGACTCCCTTTCCATGCGCACCGCCTGGAGCGAGGAGGGGGAGGACAAGCAGGTGGTGTCGCCCCTATCACTGATCGTCACCGGCTTTGCGCCCGTTCAGGATGTGCGCCGCACTCTCACGCCTCAGTTGCAGTTCCCCGAGGGGGTCGAGACCGAGCTTCTGCTGATCGACCTGGGTAACAATGCCAACCGCCTCGGGGGTTCCGTGCTGGCCCAGGCTTATAACTCGGTGGCCGAGCACGCGCCCGACGTGGACGCCGTCCAGCTCAAGGCCTTCTTCGACCTGATCCAGCAATGGCGCAAGGAAGACCTGATCCTGGCCTACCACGACCGCGCCGATGGCGGCCTCTTTGCGACCCTCTGCGAGATGGCCTTTGCATCGAAGTGCGGCCTGTCGGTAATGTTGGATACCGTGGCCTACGACCAGTACATGAACGACGTGGATGGTCTCGACAAACGTCCTGACTCCCTCAAGGGGCGCTTCAACGACAAGCTCTTCCAGGCCCTGTTTGCCGAAGAACTGGGTGCCGTCATCCAGATCCGTCGCGACGACCGCAGCCGTTTCACCGAAGCACTGCGTGCCGCCAGGCTGTCTTATCACTTCGTCGGCGAGCCCAATGATCGGGACGAGCTGCGCTTCTGGCGTAACGCCAAGCTGGTGTTCAGCGCGCCCCGTGCAGAGCTGCTGCAAATCTGGTCTGAGACCAGCTACCAGATCGCCCGCCTGCGTGACGATGCAGACTGTGCCCGCGAAGAGTTTGAAGCCTTGGCCGACAGCACCAATCCGGGCCTGTCGGTGGCACTGAGCTTCAACCCGGCCGACGACATAGCCGCGCCCTTTATTGCTACCGGAGTGCGGCCGAAGATCGCCATTCTGCGTGAGCAGGGGGTGAACTCCCAGGCCGAGATGGCTGCTGCCTTCGAGCGGGCGGGCTTTGCGCCATTTGATGTGCACATGTCCGACCTGCAGGCCGGCCGGGTCCATCTCTCCGATTTCAAGGGTCTGGCGGCCTGCGGCGGCTTTTCCTACGGCGATGTGCTGGGGGCAGGGCAGGGCTGGGCCAAGTCGATCCTGTTCAATGCTGCCTTGCGTGAGCAGTTCGAGACATTCTTCAAGCGTACCGACACCTTTGCCCTGGGGGTTTGCAACGGCTGTCAGATGATGTCCAACCTGGCCGAGATTGTCCCCGGTGCGGAAACCTGGCCGCGCTTCCACCGCAACCGCAGCGAGCAGTTCGAGGCCCGATTCGTGATGGTGGAAGTGCAGGAAAGTCCGTCCATCCTGCTGTCCGGCATGGCCGGCAGCCGCATGCCTATCGTCGTCTCCCACGGCGAAGGCCGTGCCGTGTTCGCCGGTATCGACGCCCAGGACAATGCAAAGGTGGCCTTGCGCTACGTTGACAACAGCGGCGCCATTGCCGAGCGCTATCCGTTCAATCCCAACGGCTCGCCCGCAGGCATTACTGGTTTGACCACGCCCGATGGCCGCTTCACCATCATGATGCCCCACCCGGAGCGCACTGCGCGCTCGGTGCAGATGAGCTGGCATCCGGCGGCGCTGGGCGAGGATTCGCCGTGGCTGCGGATGTTCCGCAATGCCCGCCAGTGGGTGGGTTGAGAAGGTCTATCCGTGTTGTAGCAGTGAGTAAAAAGGCCGTCGCATGCGACGGCCTTTTTACTAGTGCCAGCCCGGAAGTCAGGCCCGGGCCGAGGATGCTTACATGCCCTGATAGATCGGCCCTTCGCCACCCTGAGGCACGACCCAGTTGATGTTCTGGGTCGGATCCTTGATGTCGCAGGTCTTGCAGTGGACGCAGTTCTGGGCGTTGATCTGCAAGCGCGGATTGTCGCCCTCCGGGCTACGCACGATTTCATACACGCCCGCCGGGCAGTAGCGTTGTTCCGGGGCATCGTACTTGGCCAGGTTCACCGAGATCGGTACCGCCGGATCCTTCAGCTGAAGGTGGCAAGGCTCGTCTTCTTCGTGGTTGGTGTTGGAGAGAAAGACTGAGGACAGCCGGTCGAAACTGAGCTTGCCGTCCGGCCGGGGGTAGGCGATGGGGCTGCACTCGGCGGCAGGCTTGAGCGCTGTGTGGTCGGCCGAGTTATGCAGTGTCCAGGGTACCTTGCCTCCGAAGAGTTTCTGGTCGATTCCAAAGAGCAGGGAACCCAGCCACAGGCCCTTCTTCATGTAGGGCTTGAAGTTGCGGGTTTTGTGCAGCTCGGTGTGCAGCCAGCTGGCTTTGAATGCCTCCGGGAAGGCTGACAGTTCGTCCTGGGCGCGCCCGGCGGTGAGTGCCTCGAAGGCTGCCTCGGCGGCAAGCATGCCGGACTTCATGGCGGCGTGGGTACCCTTGATGCGCGCCGCATTCAGAAAACCTGCGTCATCCCCGATCAGTGCGCCACCCGGGAAGACGAGCTTGGGCTGGCTTTGCAGGCCGCCGGCGGCAATGGCCCGCGCGCCATAGGCCAGGCGCTTGCCCCCTTCCAGAAACTTGCGTATCTCCGGATGGGTCTTGTAGCGCTGGAACTCCTCAAAGGGCGACAGATAGGGATTGGCGTAGTTGAGACCGACGACGTAACCGACGGAAACCAGGTTGTCTTCCAGGTGATAGCAGAACCCGCCCCCATAGGTGGCGGTATCCATCGGCCAGCCCGCGGTGTGAACCACCAGTCCCTGGACGTGTTGTCCGGCGGGGATCTCCCAGAGTTCCTTGATGCCGATACCGTAGGTTTGGGGGTCAACCCCGTCACGTAGGTTGAAGCGGGCTTCAATCTGTTTGCCCAAATGCCCGCGGCAGCCTTCCGCAAACAGGGTGTATTTGGCGCGCAGTTCCATGCCGGGCTGAAAATTGGGCCCCTGGCTGCCATCCTTGAGCACCCCCATGTCACCAGTGATTACGCCTGCCACCGCGCCGTTTTCGTCAAAGAGCAGTTCAGCACCGGCAAATCCGGGATAAACCTCTACGCCCTGGGCTTCGGCCTGCTCACCCAGCCACTTGGCCAGGTTGCCGAGACGCACAATGTAGTTGCCGTCGTTATGGAAGGCATCGGGCAGGAGGGCATTGGGAATTTGCTTGCCGCCCGCTTCAGAGAGAAAGATCACCCGATCTTCACTCACCGGCGTGTTCAGTGGTGCTCCCAGAGCTTTCCAGTCAGGGATGAGTTCATTGAGCGCACGTGGGTCGACGACCGCCCCGGAGAGAATATGGGCACCGATCTCGGCGGCCTTCTCGATGAGGCAAACGGAATAATCCTGTCCGTTTTCCGCAGCAAGTTGCTTGAGCCTGATAGCGGCGGAAAGGCCTGCCGGGCCGCCTCCAACGATCAGGACGTCGAATTCCATCGCGTCACGTTCCATTGCTTTCTCCTCCTGGACTTATTGAATTTGTTTTCTGTGCACACCAACTTTCGAAGCGTAACCCGGCGGCCTTCACAGGGCAATCCTGAGTGATTCAGTCCGGGTGAAGCGCGGGTAGCATACGCAAGCGTATGTTACATTGACCGCCAGTCTTGCCTGCTGGCATTGCATTCTGTGCAAGCTTTCAGCAGGTGCCTTTTGCAAACAGGAAACCGATCAAGGAGAACCCGTTGAGTTCGATGGCCATTACCGATTCGCCGGCGCGCCGGTTAGTGCATACGTCCCGCCAGGTTGTGCGCTGGGGTGACATGGATTATTACGGGCATGTAAACAATACGGTCTATTTCCGCTACTTCGAGCAGGCGCGGGTGGAGTGGCTTGAGGAAGCAGGCTTTGTTGTCAGTCCGCAGGCCGAGACCGGCGCGGTGATCATCAATGCCAGCTGCACCTTCCTGATACCGGTGAACTATCCAGCCACGGTGCAGGTGAACGTGTATGCCGGGGAACCGGGGCGTAGCAGTGTGATGACCTGGTACGAGCTTTACCTGGAGGGGGATGATCGCCTGTATGCCGAGGGAGCAGCCAAGGTGGTTTGGATGGAGCCCCGCTCCGGGAAGTCGGTGCCCATCCCCGATGCGCTGCGTGACGCGGTAAGCTAGTAAAACATTTGACCGTAAAGTCCGACAGTGAAATCGGCAGGCCAGAACAACGATAGGAGACCGTTGCATGAGTGATGCCGTTGCCGGCCGGCCCTTGTGGGTGCCCGGCGCCGATCAGGTGGGTGGGGCCAATATCACCGCTTTTTCCCGATGGGCGGAAACGCGCTGGGGCCGCTGCCTGCCCGACTACACCGCGCTGCACGCCTGGTCGGTGGACGCACCTGCCGAGTTCTGGACCTCGATATGGGAAGACGGTGAGGTACGCGGCCGGATGGGTTCGCGCGTTGTCGAAAATTCCGAAAGCATGCCTGGCGCCAGGTGGTTTCCGGACGCGCAGCTCAATTTTGCCGAGAACCTGCTGCGCAGCAGGGACGAGCGCGATGCATTGGTATTTTGGGGCGAGGACAGGGTCCGGAACCGCCTGTCCCATGGGGATTTGTATCGTCAGGTAGCCCATTTTGCCGCGGCACTCCAGGAGATGGGGGTGTCGGCGGGTGACCGTGTGGTGGCCTGGACGCCGAATCTGCCTGAGACCATCGTCGCAATGCTGGCGGCGTCCGGCATTGGGGCCGTCTTCTCGTCAGCCTCTCCGGACTCCGGCGTGCAGGGCGCACTGGATCGATTCGGGCAGATTGAGCCCAAAGTCCTGTTGGCCGCGGATGGCTATTATCGCGACGGCGAGATTATCGACTGCATGCACAGCGTGGCCGCTATTGCCGAGGGGCTGCCTTCGGTCAGGCGCGTGGTGGTGGTGCCCTATGTGCACGCCCGCCACGATCTTTCCCATGTTCGCCATGCCCGTATGCTGTCGGACTTCGTAAAGCCGTTCCTGTCTGTCACCGAGATCCCCTTCGTCAGCCTGCCCTTCGATCACCCTTTGTACGTGGTGTATCCGTCGGGTGTCGCGGGTGTGCCCAAAGGCATTGTGCATGGCGCGGGTGGGGTGTTGCTTCAGCATCTGAAGGAGCACCGCCTGCACTGCGACATTAGGCCGGGTGATCGCTTGTCCTGTTTCACCCACTGTGGCTCGATGATGTGGTACTGGCTGGTGTCGGGTCTGGCTTCGGGGGCCAGCTTGTTGCTCTACGACGGATCGATGACGCTGGGCAATGGGGCGATCCTATTTGACTACGCTCGAGTGGAGCGGATTACCCATTTGGGTGTATCGGCAACATTCATCGATCGCATTGCCAAGGCGGGTTTGCGCCCGCGGGAAACCCACGATCTAGTCCGCTTGCGGGCCTTCTTTTCCGCCGAAGGAGGGCTGGCGCCCGAGAGTTTTGACTATGTCTACCAGGAGATCAAAGCCGATGTGTGCCTGTCGTCGATTTCGGGCAGTGCAGACATCCTTTCTTGCTTTGCGCTGGGTAACCCGACTATGCCGGTATGGCGCGGGGAGATCCAGTGTAAGGGGCTCGGTATGGCGCTTGACGTCCTTAACGATATTGGCGTGCCTGTGCGGGGCGAGGTGGGGGCCCTGGTTTGCAGCAGAGCGTTCCCGGCAATGCCCATTGGCTTCTGGAACGATCCTGATGGCGCTCAATATAGGGCCGCGTATTTCGCGCGCTTTGAAAATGTGTGGTGCCACGGTGAACAGTCCGAATTCACTCCTCACGGTGGTCTGATCATCCACGGTTGTTCTGACACAGCCGTTGGCGTGGCGGGCGAGTCTGTTGTGTCGGACAGCAGTTGTTCCGGGCAAAGGGCGGCGACGTGATGGGGTTCTTCGTCCAGTTGCGGGAGTGCGCTCATCTCGACGGGGCGCTCGACTTCGCTCATTCTTGACGCCATCCGCGATATCGCCACACTCTGTAACGTGCCTGCGCGGATTGTGCAGGTCACGCACGTTCTACGCGGCAGGGGCGAAAAAATCGACGCGCTGGCTGTGCAGGCGGTGGTGTATGGTGGGTCGGTCGGGAGCCTGGCAGCTTTGGCAAGCTTCGCCGCCACCCTGGCGTAGTTCAAGTTTCGCCCCCGAAATTCAATCCTGAGGAACTTTCCCATGTTGATGGATGGCGGTAAATCCACCTTGTTGATCGTCGATGTCCAGGAGCGGCTGCTGCCTGCCATTGCCGACGGTCAGACGATACTCGACAACTGCGTCTGGCTGGCGCGCCTTGCCACGCGTCTGAAGGTGCCGGTAGTGGTTTCGGAGCAGTATCCGGCCGGTCTTGGCGCGACGGTAGCGCCTTTGCGGGAGGCCCTGGACGATGCTCATTTTGTCGAAAAGACTCATTTTTCCTGTGTCTCCGATGGATGTCTCAGTGGCACCGCGATCGATGTTCGACGCCAGGTCGTTGTCGTGGGCACTGAAGCGCATGTCTGCGTGATGCAGACTGTTCTTGAATTGCGCTGGCAGGGCAAGGAGGTGTTCCTGGTGGAGGACGCTGTTGGTTCGCGCAAACCCGCTGACAAGCAGGCCGCGCTGGCGCGCATGCGGGCTCACGGGGTCGAGGTGGTGACCCGTGAGATGGTTGCTTTCGAGTGGCTAAAGCGCAGCGCGACCGATCTCTTCCGCGAAATCAACCGGGACTTCATCCGCGACAACTAGCGTTCCACGGGGGGCTTATTCGCCTCCGGACCTTGCCGCTAACGGCTTCGAGGGGGCGCCCGCCATGGAAAGCCCGGCCGGGCCGTTGAAGAAAGGGGTCCGGATCGGCTATCATTCCCCTTTCCAGAAGTCCCCCGTGTCATGACCAAATACGTCTTTGTTACCGGTGGTGTCGTGTCCTCTCTGGGCAAGGGCATTGCCGCCGCCTCCCTCGGGGCGATTCTCGAATCCCGCGGCATCAAGGTTACCCACCTCAAGCTCGATCCCTACATCAACGTCGACCCCGGCACGATGAGCCCCTTCCAGCACGGTGAGGTGTTCGTGACCGAAGACGGTGCCGAAACCGACCTTGACCTTGGCCACTACGAGCGCTTCACCAGCGCCAAGATGGGCAAGCGCAACAACTTCACCACCGGCCAGATCTACGAAGCCGTGATCAAGAAGGAGCGCCGTGGCGAGTATCTCGGCAAGACCGTGCAGGTCATTCCCCACATCACCGACGAAATCAAGACTTACGTCAAGCGCGGTGCTGAAGGTGCCGATGTGGCGATTGTCGAGGTGGGCGGCACCGTGGGTGACATCGAATCTCTGCCCTTTCTCGAAGCCATCCGTCAGATGGGTATCGAGGAAGGCCGTCAGGGCACCTGTTTCATCCACCTCACACTGCTGCCCTACATCCCGACCGCTGGTGAGCTGAAGACCAAGCCCACCCAGCACTCGGTGAAGGAGTTGCGTGAGATCGGCATCCAGCCCGACATCCTGCTATGCCGCGCCGACCGCTCGGTGCCGGCTGACGAACGTCGCAAGATTGCGCTGTTCTGCAACGTGATGCCCGAAGCCGTCATCGAGTGCCTCGATGCCGACTCGATCTATCGCATCCCCGGCATGCTGCACGATCAGATGCTCGACGAGATCGTCTGCCACAAGCTCGGCATTCTCGCCCGGGCCGCCGACCTGTCGATCTGGGAGCGTCTGCTCGACGCGCTCAACAACCCGAACCACAGCCTCGACATCGCCTTCGTCGGCAAGTATGTCGACCTGACCGAATCCTATAAGTCGCTGATCGAAGCCCTCAACCACGCCGGGATGCACACCCGCAGCAAGGTGAACATCCACTACCTGGATTCCGAGGACATCGAGAAGAATGGCTGCGGCGCCCTCAAGTCGATGGACGCGATCCTCGTTCCCGGCGGCTTCGGTCGTCGTGGCACCGAAGGCAAGATCGCCGCGATCCGCTACGCCCGCGAGAACAAGGTGCCCTACCTGGGCATCTGTCTCGGCATGCAGCTGGCGGTCGTCGAGTTCGCCCGTGACGTGGCCGGCATGAACGGTGCCCACAGCACCGAGTTCGACAAGCACACCGGCTTCCCTGTCATCGGTCTGATCACCGAATGGCACGACGCCTCTGGCAAGGTCGAGAAGCGTGGCGAGGATTCCGATCTGGGCGGCACGATGCGTCTGGGTGGCCAGGTCTGTAATCTGACCGAGGGCTCCCTGGCCCGCGAGATCTACGGCAAGGCCGAGATCACCGAGCGCCACCGTCACCGCTACGAAGTGAACAACATTCTGCTGGCTCAGCTCGAAGCCCACGGCCTGCGGGTTGCCGGCCGCGCGCCAGGCACCGACCTGTGTGAGATGATCGAGCTGCCGGCCGACGTCCACCCGTGGTTCGTGGGGTGCCAGTTCCACCCGGAGTTCACCTCCAACCCGCGTAACGGCCACCCGCTGTTCACCGCCTTCGTCAAGGCAGCGCTCGCCCACCAGCAGGGCAAGTAAAGGAAACCCCATGAAACTCTGCGGCTTCGACGTCGGCATCGACAAACCCTTCTTCCTCATCGCCGGGCCCTGCGTCATCGAGTCCCGTGAGATGGCCTTCGAGACTGCCACGGCGCTCAAGGACATCTGCGGGGAACTCGGCATCCCTTTCATCTACAAGTCCAGCTACGACAAGGCTAACCGGAGCTCCGGCAAGTCCTTCCGCGGTATGGGTATGGAGAAGGGCCTCGAGATCCTCGCGGAAGTCCGCGAGAAGGTCGGCGTGCCCGTTCTCACCGACGTGCACACCGAGGCCGAAGTGCCCCACGTGGCAGCTGTCGTCGATGTACTCCAGACGCCGGCCTTCCTGTGCCGTCAGACCGACTTCATCCACGCGGTCGCGGCGTCCGGCAAGCCGGTCAATATCAAGAAGGGGCAGTTCCTGGCACCGGGCGACATGAGGAATGTCGTCGACAAGGCCCGCGAAGCCAACGGTGGTGCCGACACCATCATGGTGTGCGAGCGGGGCGCATCTTTCGGATACAACAACCTTGTCTCCGACATGCGCTCCCTGGCGATCATGCGTGAGACGGGCTGTCCGGTGGTGTTCGACGCCACCCACTCCGTACAGCTGCCGGGCGGGCAGGGTACGGTCTCCGGTGGTCAGCGGGAGTTCGTTCCCGTGCTGGCCCGGGCGGCCGTCGCGGTCGGTGTTGCCGGCCTGTTCATGGAAACCCATCCCGATCCCTCCAAGGCCTTTTCCGACGGTCCCAACGCGTGGCCGCTCCCCCGGCTAAAGGCGCTGCTCGCCACCCTCAAGGCGATCGATGCGCTGGTCAAGGCCGAGGGGTTTGAAGAGCTGAAGGCTTGAGCCTGCGGGCGATTTTCCGGTTTCGAAGTTGAGGCGGCCGGAAGGTCGCCGCTGTAAATTCAGTGATAAGAAAGGAAGTTCATGAGCGCCATTGTTGATGTCATTGCCCGAGAAGTTCTCGACTCCCGCGGCAATCCCACCGTTGAAGCCGATGTCCTGCTGGAGTCCGGCGTGATGGGTCGGGCCGCGGTTCCTTCCGGCGCCTCTACGGGCTCCCGCGAGGCGATTGAGCTGCGTGATGGCGATGCCGGCCGTTACCTGGGCAAGGGCGTGCTGCAGGCGGTGGAAAACGTCAACACGGAAATTTCCGAAGCGCTGATCGGCCTGGATGCGGAAGAGCAGGCGTTCATCGACAAGACGCTGATCGACCTGGATGGCACCGACAACAAGTCCCGCCTGGGCGCCAATGCCATGCTGGCTGTGTCCATGGCGGTGGCCAAGGCTGCCGCTGAAGAAGCCGGCCTGCCTCTATACCGCTACTTCGGCGGCTCCGGCGGCATGGCCCTGCCCGTGCCGATGATGAACGTCATCAATGGTGGCGCCCACGCCAACAACAGCCTGGACATCCAGGAATGCATGATCATGCCCATTGGCGCGAAGAGCTTCCGCGAAGCCCTGCGCTGTGGCGCAGAGATCTTCCATCACCTGAAGAAACTCACCGACAAGAAGGGCTACCCCACCACTGTGGGTGACGAAGGCGGCTTTGCACCCAACGTCTCCGGTACCGAGGAAGCCCTCAACCTGATCCTCGAAGCCACCGTGGCCGCCGGTTATGAGCCGGGCCGTGACGTGGTGCTGGCCCTGGATTGTGCTGCCTCCGAGTTTTACAAAGATGGCAAGTACGAACTGGCTGGTGAAGGCCTGTCCCTGACCTCCGAAGGCTTCACCGACTACCTCGCCACCCTGGTCGAGAAGTTCCCCATTGTTTCCATCGAGGACGGCATGGCCGAAGGTGACTGGGCTGGCTGGAAGATTCTCACCGATCGTCTCGGCAAGACCGTGCAGATCGTGGGGGATGACCTCTTTGTGACCAACACCCGCATCCTCAAGGAAGGCATCGAGAAGGGCATCGCCAACTCGATCCTCATCAAGATCAACCAGATTGGCACCCTGACCGAGACCTTCGCCGCCGTCGAGATGGCCAAGCGTGCCGGTTACACGGCCGTGATCTCCCATCGCTCCGGTGAAACCGAAGACTCCACCATTGCCGACATCGCGGTGGGTCTGAACGCCATGCAGATCAAGACGGGCTCCCTGTCCCGTTCCGATCGTATTTCCAAATACAACCAGCTGCTGCGCATCGAGGAAGATCTCGGCGATACCGCTTTCTACCCTGGTGTGTCCGCTTTCTACAACCTGCGTAACCGCTGATTGAAGGAAGCCGCGGCCATCCCTCCCGGGGTGGCCGCAGCGACGTCATGCGCTGGCCCGTCCTCGTTCTCGTTCTTCTGGCTCTTGCCTTGCAGTATCCCCTATGGATAGGCAAGGGTGGGTGGCTTCGTGTGTGGGAAGTGGAAAAGCAACTGGCTGCCCAGAAGGAGGGCAATCGAAAGCTTGAGCAGCGTAATACCGGGCTGGAAGCGGAAGTCCGTGATCTGAAGACGGGCTATGAGGCTATCGAAGAGCGTGCGCGCTTCGAGCTCGGCCTGACCAAACCGGACGAGATCTTCGTCCAGACCCCCCAGCAAAAATAGATTCTCCCGGCCAGTGCATTCTGGCAGCTTCGAAACGCGACCCGGCGATGTTCCTTCCTCGTTCTCGGGTCGAGGCCGAGATCTCAGGTGCGCTCCGTAAGTGCGTTTGAATGGCAGCGCCGTCATCGGCTGTCGTCAAGCAGGCACTCGACCATGCCATGTTTAACCCTGTGTGCAGAATTGGCTACTTCGCGTCGCCCCCTCCAGGCGTGGGCTTACCGATGAACGTCGTGGTAATCCAATTCAGTCAGGGTTTCAGTCGCGACGATAGAGTTTGAAGGTTTCCGCCTTGCGACCACCACCCAGCCGACGCTCCCACATGACATGCCATTCCGGCGGGACGCTCCGTGAGGCGACTCCGCCAGCCGTGTAGGTGAGCAGAAGTCGGCAGTCTTCCTCGGAATCGTAAGGGAGGGTCCGGATGTTGGCAAAATAGTCGAGTGCGGCCCGTTGGGTGTCGCCAACATTCCGTCGTTTGATGCAGCCAGGTTGTGGGCCGATGGTCTGACTGAGCTCACTGGCAAGAGGCTGGTAGTTCTTGGTGTGGGCGAACCAGGGTTGCCAAAGGGTTACCGCGAGGCACCACAGCAGCGTCATGCCCAGAGCCCAATTTGTGGCACCGCGCTGGACGGAGCGCTGTGTGAACAGTGGGAGAAGAACGAGCAGGAGGCTGAGGGCAAGGCCTACCAGGGCGCCCGAAACCCAACCGCCGTGCTGGAAGTCAGGGGCCATTCGAGCGACCTGACGGGCGAGTCCTGGGGGCCAGCTAAAATGCAGGGCGCTCCACCCCAGCCAGACGACGATTCCGAAGAAGATGAAAGCCATCACCCCGAACCAGTCAAAAGCATTGGCCGCTCCGCGACGGAGGCTCGTTACGCCGAAGGCGGCGAGCAGACAGAGGGGTGGAAGTACGGGGAGCAGGCCGGCGGTGCGCAGGCCACCCGTCGAGGTGACCAGAACGACGGCGATGATGCTGGCCATCAGCGGAAGCGCAAGCTGAGGGCTGGCGATGGCCTGACGGTTGCGCCATACCGCCCACCCGGCGATTGGCCACAGTGGCCACGCAAACCACCCAAAGAGCTGGACGAGTTTGCCAAGCTCCGAAACATGGCTGGCATGGGGGGTGGTGGAGAGCAGTTCTTCACGCCACCACAGTGTGACTTCTCCGGGATGACCATAGGCCGCTGCTGTCAGCCACAGGCCACTGATCATGAGGGCAATGCCGAGTCCTGTAGCGATGCCCCTTGCCACGATCGGGTTACGACAGCGAGGGCACAGTAGCGGGGTAAGAAAAATGACCGGCAAGGTGAGCGCAAGGCCAGACAGTCCGCTGGCAAGGAAGGCCAGGGCTACGCCGAGCCCGGCCTGGATGCCGCCACGTCGGGGGTGTTCGGAGATCTCTCCGAGGCCTGCGAAACACAGCGCCATACCCGCGATCTGAGCGAGCTGGGGTTGGGTTTCGTGGGCGTGTACCACCAGACCCAAGGAGCCCATCCCGAGCAGGATTGCCGGTGCAAACGATGCTTCGCCATAGAGGCGGCGAGCGGCGAGACCGGTCCAGTAAAGGGTGGCGGCGCAGAACAGACTGGTGGCAAGACGGGCTGCGTCATGTACCGGCAGGAGCCAGCCGAGCAGCTTGGCCAGGAGGGCGCCCACCCAGTAATAAAGCGGAGCGGCGCCGAGATAGGTTTCGCCGGCTATCTCGGGCATGAGCCAGCTGCCGCCCTGGAGAATGGCGTGAATCGGCCCCAAGTGGGTCAGATCGTCACCGCGCCAGGGCAGGTGACCTGTTGTGCCCACCAACAGGTAGATTGCCAGGAGTGCCGCGAGCGGCCGACCCACCAGCGGCGCGGGCAGTGAGAAACGGAAGGGGGCGAGCGACATGGCGGCGAGTTTCCTGCGGGCAACAAAAAAGGCAGCCGTGGCTGCCTTTTTTCGGTCCATCCAGGCTTGAGGCTGGAATCAGCCCAGACGCTGAACGCTACCGTACTTCTGACGGAAGCGCTCGACACGGCCAGCGGTGTCGACGATCTTCTGCTTGCCAGTGTAGAACGGGTGGCAGGCGGAGCAGACTTCCACGTGGTACTGGGGCTTGCCCATGGTGGAACGGGTGACGAAGGTGTTGCCGCAGGAGCAGGTCACCTGCACATCGTTGTAATTCGGGTGGGTATCGGCTTTCATCGCTTTATCCTTTGGGGTACGTGGGTGGTGAATTTGGCCACCCGAAAGCGGAGCATTCTGAAGCATTTCAGCCTCTTATGCAAGGTTTCTTGTGCAAGTTGCAAGGGCTTCAGATAAAACGCGCGATGAATGCGCCGACACTCCCGGCAGGCAAGGGAAGCCAGGCACGGTGGTCGCTGCCGGGGATGCGGGTAATCACCTCCCCCTGGGCGTTGTGAATTCGCTCCACCTGGACCTCAAGATTGCCGGAAGGGTGTATCAGCTCCAGGCGATCACCCACAGCGAAGGCATTCTTGGAGGCAATCTCGGCCAAGCCCCGGTCCTCGTCGTAGGCCACCACGTCACCCACGTACAGGCTGCGGCCTGATTCGGAGTGCCCGCGCAGGTAGTTCTGGGTTTCGTGGGGAGTGTGACGCTGGAGGAAGCCGTCCGTGTAGCCCCGGTTGGCGAGGCCTTCGAGCTGCCCCAGCAGTGCAGGGTCAAGGCTGCGCCCGGCAATCGCGTCGTCAATCGCCTGGCGGTAGGCCTGGCAGGTTCGGGCAACGTAGTAGGGGCTCTTGGTGCGGCCCTCGATCTTCAGCGAGTCGATGCCGATCTCCACGAGTCGCTGGACATGCTCGATGGCTCGGAGGTCTTTTGAGTTGAGGATGTAAGT
>JAEUNV010000335.1 GCA_016790385.1 Zoogloea sp. | reverse complement strand
GGAACGCTTCGGCCTCGAATGCGACCTCGACCATTACATGATCGTCGCCGTCGGTGACTTCAACATGGGCGCCATGGAGAACAAGGGCCTCAACATCTTCAACACCAAGTACGTGCTGGCCAACCCGGACACGGGCACCGACCAGGACTTTGAAAACGTTGAAAGCGTGGTGGCCCACGAATACTTCCACAACTGGACAGGCAATCGTGTTACCTGCCGGGATTGGTTCCAGCTGACCCTGAAGGAGGGGCTCACCGTCTTCCGCGACCAGCAATTCACTGCCGACATGATGGCCCGTGCGTCGGATTCGCCCGCCGCGGCGGCGTCGGCCCGGGCCGTGACGCGCATCGCCAATGTGCGTGGGCTGCGCTCGGCGCAGTTCCCCGAGGATGCGGGTCCGATGGCCCATCCCATCCGTCCGGACAGCTACCAGGAAATCAACAATTTCTATACCGCCACGGTGTACCAGAAGGGCGCCGAGGTCATCCGCATGCTGCATACCCTGCTGGGCACGGAGGGTTTCCGCAATGGCATGGATCTGTACTTCTCCTACCATGACGGTCAGGCGGTGACCTGCGACGACTTCGTGGGCTGCATGGCCGAGGCCAATGGCGTCGATCTGGATCTGTTCATGGGCTGGTACAGCCAGGCTGGCACGCCCCGCCTGAAGGCCGAGGGGCGCTACGATGCCGCCACCCGTTGCTATGCGCTGACCCTGTCCCAGCACACCCCGCCAACACCCGGCCAGCCGGACAAGCCGGCCCTGCACATTCCCGTCGCGGTCGGTCTGATCGGTCCGGATGGTGCCGATCTGCCCCTGCTGCTGGAGGGGGAAGTCCGCGGCGCCGACAGCACCCGTGTGCTTGAACTCAAGGAAACCAGCCGGACCTGGTGTTTCACCGGCATCGACGTCGAGCCGGTGCCGTCCATCCTGCGCGGCTTTTCCGCCCCTGTGATTCTCGAGGTGGATGAGGACGACACCCGCCTGGCTTTCCGCATGGCCCACGACAGCGACCCATTCAACCGCTGGGATGCCGCCCAGCGCTACATGGAGCGGGTGGTGCTCGCCCTGGCTGCCGATGCAGCGGCCGGACGCCCGATGGTGCTGCCCCAGGCCTTTGGCCATGCCTTCCGTGCCTTGCTGGTGAACGACAGCCTTGACCCCGGTTTCGTCGCCGAAACCCTGGCCCTGCCCTCCGAAACCTACCTGCTCGAGCGTATGCAGCCGGCAGACCCGGCACCCCTGCGCGCGGCCTTGATCCACGTGAGCCGGGAGTTGGGTCAGGCGCTCCAGGCGGATTTCCTGACGCGCTACATGGATCTGGAGGTGGACGGGGATTACCGCTACCACCCGGCGGATGCGGGCCGCCGATCCCTGCGCAATCTGTGCCTGCGCTACATGATGGCGTGGGGTGGCCCGACGGCGGTGCAGTTGGCCAATCTGCAATTTACAAGCGCCGGCAACATGACTGAGCGCTACGGCGCCCTGGCGGCCCTGGTGCAGAGCGATGCGCCGGAACGCATCGATGCCCTGGCCGCCTTCCATGCGCGTTATCGGGATGATGCCCTGGTGCTCGACAAGTGGTTCCAGTTGCAGGCCGGCGCCTGGCGCTGGTCGAAGTCGGCGCCGGCGACATTGGATCAGGTGCGCACCTTGATGGGTAACCCGGCTTTCAGCCTTTCCAATCCCAACAAGGTTTATGCGCTGCTGGGGGCGTATTTCAAGGCCAATGCGGCGGAGTTTCACCGGGAGGATGGCGCCGGCTATGCCTTCTGGGCGGAACAGGTGATTGCCCTCAACCGCAGCAATCCGCAGGTAGCCTCGCGCATGGCCCGGGCCTTGGAGGGCTGGCGCAAGTTCACACCGGAGATTCAGGCGCGGATTCGTGTGGCGCTGGAATCGGTGGCGGCCGAGGAAGGGCTGTCGCCCGATGTGGCCGAGATCATCGGCAAGGCGCTGGCCTGAACCAGCGGATGCCTGGCCCGCGCGGGCCGGGCATCCGGGCGGGCCTTACAGGGACGACAGGACGTGCTGGATCACCTCGGCCTGGACTTCCTCCAGGCCGACCCACAGCGGCAGGCGGACCAGGCGGTCGGCCATTTCGTTGGTCACCGGCAGATCGCCGTGGGCGCGGCCATACCGCTGGCCGGCCGGTGCGCTGTGCAGCGGGATGTAGTGAAACACGGTGTTGATGCCCACTTTGCGCAGCTTGTCGATGAAGGCCGTGCGATGGGCCAGATCGGGCAGCAGGATGTAATACATGTGGGCATTGTGGGCGCAGTGGGCGGGCACGACAGGCCGACGCAGCTTGCCGGCCTTCTCCGCTTCGGCCAGCCACTGGTGGTAGGTGTTCCAGATCGCAAGGCGCTGACGGGTGATGCTGTCGGCTTCCTCGATCTGGGCGGCCAGGAAAGCCGCGATGATTTCGCCCGGCAGGTAGGATGAGCCGATATCCACCCAGGTGTATTTATCCACCTGCCCCCGGAAGAACTGGGAGCGGTTGGTGCCTTTCTCGCGGATGATTTCCGCTCTTTCGGCGTAATGGGGGGCATTCACCAGCAGAGCGCCGCCTTCTCCTGAGATGATGTTCTTGGTCTCGTGAAAGGACAGGGTGCCCATGTGGCCGATGGCACCCAGCGGACGGCCCTTGTAATTGGCCATCACGGCCTGCGCGGCATCTTCGATCACCAGCAGTTTGTGCTGGTTGGCAATGGCCATGATGGTGTCCATCTCGCAGCCGACACCCGCGTAGTGCACCGGGGCAATGGCCCGGGTGCGTTCGGTAATGGCCGCTTCGATCAGGTTTTCGTCGATGTTCAGGGTGTCCGGGCGGATATCCACGAACACGGGCACCGCGCCGCGCAGGGCGAAGGCATTGGCCGTCGACACAAAGGTATACGAGGGCATGATGACCTCGTCGCCGGGCTGAATGTCGGCAAGGATGGCGGCCATCTCAAGGGCGGCCGTGCACGAGTGGGTCAGCAGGGCCTTGCCTGCACCGGTGCGCGCCTCCAGCCAGCGGGAACAGCGTTTGGTGAAGCTGCCGTCGCCGGCAAGATGACCATTGGCATGGGCCTGGGCGATATTCCAGAGTTCCTTGCCCGTCATGTAGGGCTTGTTGAAGGGGATGTTCATAGACTCGGCGTGGTGGTGGTGGCAGGCGTGGAAGTGTCGGTTCGGAAGACCCAGAGCTTCTGCAGCAGAAATAGCAGTGCCGCGGTGCACACGATCAGAATGCCCTGGACGATCTGATGCGGGTGGCCGAGACGATCAACCAGCAGGTACAGCGCCGCCAGGTTGAACAGGTAACCCAGACCGTAGCTGATGCAGTAACGAACGAAGGCCGGCCCATGGGTGCCGCCATGGCGGAAGGACCAGGTCTTGTTGAAATAGAAGGTCTGGATGACACCAAGGGCGTACAGCAGGCTCATGGCCAGCTTGGGCTCGAGGCCTGCGGCGGTGATTGCCAGATAGGCGAGGTAGAGCAGCGCGTTGGACGCGATGCCAACCACAGCGTAGCGGACCAGTTGCCCCAGGGCGGCGTTGCCTTTCATGCGGAACGCACCCAGTGCAGCGTCATCAAGGGCGGCGGAAAGCGGAATCCCAGGCGGGCGTAAAGATTGAGCACCCGGTGATTGCGCGCCACGATGCAGGTCTGGACCCGCGCTGCGCCGTCGTTGCGGGCCTGTTCGAGCATGGCCTCCCAGGCCCGACGACCGTAGCCGCGTCCCTGCAGGCCAGGCGCGACGGCCGTGAGGTGCCAGTAGCAGGTACCGTCCGGCCGCATCTCGGTGACGAAGAAGGCCACCAGGGTTGTGCCGTCGCGCAGGGCGTAAAGGCGTTGGACCGGATGGTCGAGGCTGCTGCGCACCCAGTTCTGGTAGCGGATGTCACCGATCTCCGATGACAGGCGCGGGTCCATGTGGAAGCGCTCGTTGTTGAAGGCCGATCCCGCGGCCTCCAGGATCTCGGCCATGTCATCGGCGCCGGCGCGGCTGACCGCCAGACCGTGGCTGGACGGTGTCAGGGTGGCCAGTCCGAGTTCCGGCTGATAGAGCATCTCGATGAAGCGGAAGCCGATCTGTTCAAGGAGCATGGACTCTGCGAGCTGCTCGTGACGGAGGCGACAGCTCACCAGCATGGCGCCAGCCCTGTCCCGTGCCTCGACGAAGGCGGCAATATCGTGCTCGGCGGCCGCGTCACGCAGGGTCAGGGCGCCAATCTGCAGTACCGGCGCACCAAACAGCACGGAGTCCCAGGGGGCTTCAGACCAGACCAGTTGCAGGGATGGGGTGTCGATGCAGCCACTCAGGTCATTTTCCGAGTGGCGGCAAACTTCAGGACTGGAGGACATGGGCGCTTGACGTGGGCTGGGCGGTTGCAGAGTGGGCGGCGGTTTCCTGCGCGGGCGTCTCGTGGAGCAATGTGTAAGGCGGGCGTTCCATCGAGCGGAAATGCATGCGTGCCAGGTATTCCCCGAAGATGCCCAGGGCAAAGAGCTGGACGCCCGAGAAGATGGCGATGATGGAGGCGATGAAGGTAAAGCCCGGCACGGCGCTGCCGGCAATCAGATAGCGGCCGACCACGTAAGTGAGCACGAGCATGCCGAGGGCACCGAAGACGATGCCCAGCAGGCTGGCAATCTGCAAGGGGAGCACCGAGAAGCCCGTCATCATGTTGATGGCGTGGTTGATGAGCTTCTTCAGGCTGTATCCCGAGTCGCCGATCAGACGTTCGTCCTGGCGCACATTGACCGATGAGAAGGAGGTGGTGCCCCAGGTGAGGAGCACGTCGATATTGACCGAGGGGCTGCGATAAGCCTCGAAGGCGTCGCGCAGGCGGGTGCGAAAGACGCGGAAGGCGCTCACTTTGCTGGCCGATTCGACACCCATGGTGCCCTGCAGAGCCAGCTTGGTGATACGCGAGGCCTGGTTCCGCAGGAAGCCATGGGTTTCGCTCTGGGGTGAGCCATAAACCACATCATGCCCCTCCTGGAGCTTGGCCAGCAGTTTGTGGATCTCCTCGGGTGGGTTCTGAAGGTCGTCGTCGATGGTGACGATGATTTCACCCCGGGCCGCACGAATGCCGCACAGCAGGGCGTTGTGCTGCCCGTAGTTGCGCGCCAGTTTGATGCCACGCACCCGTGCGTCTTTGCGGGCGAGCTCCTGGATGACTTGCCAGGTGTTGTCGCCGCCGCAGTCCTCTACAAAAATGACTTCAAACGGATGTCCCGCGGTTTCCAGGGCTGCGGTCAGGCGACGGAGAAGTTCGGGCAGAGTGGCGTGGGAGCGATAACAGGGAATGACTACGGACAGGCTGGCGGACACTCGGATACCTCATGTGGGGACGGGAATGCAGGGGCTGGACGAGGGGATTGCTACTGCCTCGCTGTGCCCGACCGGCCTTGTGCCGGGCCGGGCTGCTGCACTGCGAAAAGACCCCCGGATCGGATCTCCTCTTATTCGATATTAGTAACACAGGCGTGCTTCACGCTACAACGCGGATTTGTCACGAATGGGGTCAAGTCCTGGTTTCCCTGCGGCTGGGTGGGTGAGGGTGCCACGCTGCGCCGCAACGACGGCGGAGGTGCGCTTCGACACGTTTCGGTAAAGCCCGCACGAGCGTGTCGGAGCGCCCTCCGGTATCATGGAGGCCTTGTTTTTTTGCGGCGCGGCAATGGAACTGCTCACTCAATTCATCGACATCATCCTGCACCTGGACGTCCATCTGGCGGCCCTTACGGCCCAGTACGGCACCTGGATCTACGCGATCCTCTTCGTGATCATTTTCTGCGAGACCGGTCTGGTGGTGTTTCCATTCCTTCCCGGTGACTCCCTGCTCTTCGTCGCCGGAGCCCTGGCCGCCACCGGCGGAATGGACATCTACGTGCTGTGTGGCGTGCTGCTTGCGGCGGCCGTGCTGGGTGACAACACCAACTACTGGATCGGCCATTCCATCGGCCCCAAGGTGTTCCGCTGGGAGAACTCGCGCCTGTTCAATCGCGCAGCCTTCGACAAGACACATTCGTATTTTGAGTCCCACGGCGGCAAGACCATCATCATTGCCCGCTTCCTGCCCCTGCTGCGTACCTTTGCGCCCTTCGTGGCCGGAGTGGCGCGCATGACCTACAGTCGCTTTGTGGCCCTCGACTTTCTCGGCGGGTGTATCTGGATCTTCTCCCTGACCTGGCTTGGCTACGGTTTTGGCAACATGCCGGTGGTGAAGAAAAACCTGTCGGTGGTGATCCTGGGCATCATCGCCATCTCGCTGATCCCTGTGTTCATTGGGTGGCTGAAGAGCCGGCGGGCGCCGGTTGCCGGTTGAGGGCGCCACATGAAGCATGTCGTTATTCTCATCTCCGGCCGTGGCAGCAATATGGAAGCCATCGTCCGGGCACAGATCCCCGGTGCGCGCATTGTTGCCGTCATTTCCAACCGACCCGATGCCGGCGGTCTCGAGTTCGCCGCCCGTCACGGCATTGCGTCGCAGGTTGTGGATCATCGGGCCTTTCCCTCCCGGGAGGCTTTCGATGCCGCCCTTGCCGAGCTGATCGACGGTTTTTCCCCGGATCTGGTGGTGTTGGCGGGTTTCATGCGGGTGCTCACGGATGCCTTCGTCAGTCGTTACGCCGGCCGTCTGCTCAACATCCATCCCAGCCTGCTGCCATCCTTCCCCGGCCTGCACACCCACCGGCGTGCCCTGGAGGCCGGGGTGCGGGTGCATGGCACCACGGTGCATTTTGTCACCCCGACCCTGGACTGCGGCCCGATCGTGATCCAGGCTGCCGTGCCCGTGTTGCCGGGTGACGATGAGGCCAGCCTGGCCGCCCGCGTGCTGGTGCAGGAGCACCGCATCTATCCCCAGGCCGTGCGCTGGTTCGTGGAGGGCCGCCTGCGCCTTACCGAGGCCGGCGGAGTGCGGGTGGAAGGTGAATCCGACGGCCCGATTGGCTGGACGGTGCCGCCGGTCGAGGCCTGAGTCGTCGATGGCCGCAGCCGCCGGGCGTTACGACCGCACACTGGTTTTTGCCATTGCCATTTCCGCGGTGGTGCATCTGTTCGTGTTGCTTGGGCCGGCGTGGGAGATTCCCAACGACAAGGCCAGTGTCCTGCCACCACTGGATGCACGTCTTACGCCATTGCCCAGGCCGACCCTGAAAAATTCCGATGACAAGCGGGTGGTGCTGGGCGATGCGCCGCCACCTCGCCCGCGCCCCCGGCCGCGCAAGCCGGTCAAGGTGGCCGAGCCGCAGCCTTCCGCGGCGCCTGTTGCCCAGCTGGCTCCGGATGCGGTGGCTGCGGGCAACGAGGGCGATGGTCGGGACGCGGCCGACCGCAGGGATGCGCCCCCCGAGGTTGAGGCCGAAGCGTCGGGCATTGGGAAAGGCGGCGCTGGTGGAATGCCGGCCAAGGGCAGCGGGCCGAGCCTGGGCGAGTTGTGGGCTGCGTCGGGCAAAATCCAGTACAACGTGATCCGGGGCGAGCAGAACTTCATCATCGGCCATACCACCCATGCCTGGACCCACGATCAGGAGCATTACTCGATGGAAACGGTGATCGAGACCTCCGGTCTGGTGGGGCTGATCAAGCCGTTCCGGATGGTTCAGCGCAGCGAGGGGCGGATCGGCCCGCGGGGTCTGCAACCCGAGAAGTTCACCGTCGAACGGGATGGCCGCATGCGTGAGCGGGCTGACTTCGACTGGTCGTCCGCCAAGGTGGTACTGGTCGCGGGCGAGCGTCGGCGGGAGTTTTCCATCGCCGAGGGTGATCAGGACGTGCTGTCCTTGATGCACCATCTGTCCTTGCAGCCGGATGGGCCGATGAAGGCCGAATTGCTGGTGGTGACGGGCAAAAGCGCTGTGCGTTCGGTGATCGAGAATCTCGGCATCGAGGAGATCGAGGTGCCGGCGGGCCGGGTTTCCGCCTACCATCTCGGCAGCACCGGCCATCGGGGCGATCTGAAGATCGACATCTGGCTGGCCAGGGACTACGCAAACCTGCCGGTGCGCCTGAAGATAACCGACAAGAACGGCGACGTGCTCGACCAGGTGGCCACGGGTGTGGACCTGGGCAAGCGGGCTGCGTCCGAATAGCAATACCGACAGTTTGTCGGGCGCAGTGACGTCCGGCTGTTTTTTCCGAATCGGATTTACATGACCATTACCCCTGCCCAGATCCAGTCCGCCAGTCAGGCCCTTCGCTCCGTGCTGCGCTTTGATTACCCTGCCGATTCCGTGCTGTCCCGCTATTTCCGTGATCTTCGCGAGCTGGGTGCCCGCGATCGGGCCTTCGTGGCCGAGGCGGTGTATGGGGTTCTGCGGCGCAAGCGCACTTTGGAGCGGTTGTGTGGCCCGGAAGCTTCCACCCGGCAATTGGTGCTGGCGTGGCTGGCCCGGGTTGAAGGCATCACCCTGCGCCAGCTCGGTGAGGGGTTACACGGGCGCGACACGGATTTTTTCACCGAGATCAAGGGGCGGGAGACAGGTGAGCTGACCCTGGCCGAATCGGCCGATCTGCCCGACTGGCTGGCTGAGCGCCTGCTTGCCACGCTGACCGCGGAGCAGGTGCTGGCGCTCGCCCATAGCCTCAACCGGCCCGCGCCCCTCGACCTGCGGGCCAACACCCTGAAGATCGACCGGGACGCTCTCATCGAGCGCCTCAAGGCCGACGGCATCAACTGCGTGCCGGGTCGCTACTCTCCTACCGCCGTGCGCCTCGACGGCAAGCCGGCGTTGCAGAAGCACCCCTTGTTCCTGGATGGCAGCTTTGAGGTTCAGGACGAAGGCAGTCAGCTGCTCGGTTATCTGTTGCAACCGAAGCGGGGCGAGATGGTTGTTGATTTCTGTGCCGGTGCCGGCGGCAAGACCCTGCTGCTGGGGGCGTTGATGCGCAACAGCGGCCGCCTGTACGCCTTCGATGTGTCGGACAAGCGTTTGTCCAAGCTCAAGCCGCGCATGGCCCGCTCCGGACTGTCGAACATCCATCCGGTGGTCATTGCCAGCGAGAACGACCCTCGGGTGAAGCGTTTGGCCGGCAAGATCGACCGGGTGTTGGTGGATGCGCCGTGCAGCGGCCTGGGTACCTTGCGTCGCAATCCCGACCTGAAATGGCGCCAGAGCCCGGAGGCCTTGGCTGAACTTACTATGAAGCAGGCAGCGATTCTTGCCAGCGCGGCCCGCCTGGTGAAGCCGGGTGGCCGGCTGGTGTATGCCACCTGTAGTCTGCTGGTCGAAGAGAACGAGGCCATCGTGGCGGCCTTTCTTGCTGCCAACGAAGGGTTCGCGCCGGTCAATGCCCAGGATGTCCTGACGAAACAGGGTATTGCTGTCGAATGCGGTGAACAGTTGCGTCTGACCCCGCTGGCCCACGATACCGATGGCTTCTTTGCGGCTGTGCTCGAGCGCAAGGCCTGATGCGTAGCCTGGCCCGTTTGCTGGCCGGGCTCGCGCTGGTGCGCGTCCTGGTCGCGCCGGCCCATGCGCTGGCACCCGAGCCGCCGCTCAATATGGCAGCGACGGGTACGGTGGAAGTGGTTTTTTCTCCTTGGAATGACGGAGAAGCTGCCCTGCTCAACGCCATTGAGGAGGCCAGGGAGCAGATCCTGGTTCAGGCGTATCTTTTCACGAGCAAACCCCTTGCCCGGGCCTTGATTGCCGCTCACCGGCGGGGGGTAAGGGTGGAGGTGATGCTGGACGCGGAGAGTAATCGCGCTGCGTCGGCCAGTGTGATCCCCGACCTCCTGGCGGCCGGTGTTCCGGTACTGGTGGAAACGCGCCACAACATCGCCCACAACAAGGTCATGCTTTTCGACCCGGCTTCCCCCAGGGCGGCGGTGGCCACCGGTTCTTACAACTACACGCGTTCGGCACGGGTGTCCAATGCCGAGAATCTGCTTATCCTGCGCGGCAACCCGGCGTTGGCGGGCGCCTATCTGGGCAACTGGCGGCGGCACAAGGCCGAGGCGCAGTCGCTGAACGCTGTCGACGATTTGCCTGGACGGAGAAGGAAGGATGATGGAAGAGAACCAGATCGCGCAGTTGCTGATTGAGCTTTGGGATGACGTCCAGAATCCAGCCATTTTCTGGCAGGTGGGCGTGCTGGCATTGTGTTTGCTGATTGCAGGCTTCATTTCCCGACAGGTTAAGGCGGCGCTGCTCCGGCGGCAGGGTGCCGACCCCGCTTATGTGCGAGGCGTTGGCGAGGAGGGGTTGCGAAGGGTGGTCTTTCCACTTTCGGCCTTGCTCCTGGTGGCACTGGCCCGGGTGACCCTCGACAAGTGGCATCACGTCAATCTTCTCAAGCTGGCTGTCCCCCTGTTGATGGCCATGGCGGTGATCCGGCTGACGGTCCATGCCCTTAAGCGTGCTTTTCCGCGGGCTGGGTGGCTGGCATCCTTCGAGCGTCTCTTCGCCTTCGTGGCATGGGTGGTGGTGGCCCTGCACATTGTCGGGGTGCTGCCGGCCGTCATTGATGGGTTGGAACAGATCAGCTTTCAGGTGGGCAAAGCCAACGTCAATCTTTGGGTGCTGTTGCAGGGCTTGTTGACCGTGATGTTGACCGTG
>JAEUNV010000321.1 GCA_016790385.1 Zoogloea sp. | reverse complement strand
TCGGCGATGGGGCGTATCAACGCCTGGTGGCTCGCTTTCAATATCGCCAATGCCCGGTTGACCGGTGCCGGCTACGAAGCCTATACAGGGGAGCTGTTTGCCGCCTTCGCGCCAAACCCCCTCGACATTCACGTCGCCCATAGCATCTACTTCTCGGTATTGGGTGAGCACGGCTACATCGGACTCATCCTGTTCCTGTTGATGTGGCTGAGCACACTGGGCGTTGCTCGCCGCCTGCGCAACCAGACGCGGAATGTGGAGGAACTGGCATGGCTTTTCCATCTCGCGGGGATGTGCCAGGTGTCGCTGATCGGGTACGCCGTCGGTGGGACTTTCCTGAGTCTCGCCTACTTTGATCTACCCTATAACATCATGGTGATGCTGGTTGCCGGGTACGGATACTTGACCGCGCACCGTAAGTCCGTGGAGCAGGGGCAGCGACATACATCGGCGGCAGCGATTGGAAATTCGTCGCCCGCCCTTCGAGGGAATCTTTCCTCATCCGGGTAGGGGCCTGCCCCGCGTTTCCGCAACGCAGTCAGGCTCGCATGCCGTAATCGGAAATCAATGCGATAGTGTCACGTGGGGCGGGTGTCGCTCGCCGCCGAAACTTGGAACAGATCATGATAAAGATGTATCCGCTTTGGTTGTCCGTTGTGGCGGCTGGCATGTTTTCGGTGCCGGCGTTTGGCCAGCAGACCCTCTCTCCTGAATGTGGGAATCTCAGGAATGCTTATGGCCCTTACGATTATCGCAACTCCATTGGTACCGACCGGCTCAACGTGGTCGAGGCCTTTCACTTCGACGCCAATGTGGAGAATCTGCGCAAGGTGCCCGGCCAGGTTGGTGGGGAGATCAGCTATACATTGAGAGCCTTTCCCAATCACCACCGGGCTTTGATGTCCATGGTCCGGCTCGGATCCAACCTCAAGGTATCCAAACCGCCTGGGGCGGCCTATAGCATCGGGTGCTTTCTGATGCGTGCGGAGGTCTTTCAGCCCGAAGATGCGATGGTTAAGGTGATTTATGGGCACTATCTCCTTAAACAAGGGCAGCGAGCCCAGGCGCTGGAAAAACTGGGTGCCGCCGATGTAAGTCAAAGCAAGGATGCGAACGTGGCGTACAACCTGGGGCTCGCCTACTTTGATGCGGGGGATTTCGGAAAATCCCTCGAAAATGCACATCTGGCCTACGAGTTGGGTTTCCCGCTTCCAGGGCTGAGGGACAAGCTGAAGCGCGCCGGCAAATGGCGGGATGCCCCCCCTGCGGTGGTCAAGAATGAAGTCGCTGTGCCGGAGGCGGCTGCCGTGCCGACACCTGCGCCGACCACAACCGCGCCTTCCGTGGTTGATAAGCCGAATTGAAAGTGCAAGCTGTTTTTCCCGGGAGGTCCCGGGCGCGCGGTCATCGGGCGTGCCTGTACAATCCAGTGGTTTTGGATTAGCATGTCCCGCAGAGTTTATGTACCAAACGGCGACGCAAGTCGCCGTTTCGCCTTTCTGGTCGTTGGCGTATGCAGTCGCGGCGGGCAGCGGGCAGTCAACGCAACAAGGTTCTTCCATGTCTCATTTGATGAACACCTACGGGCGGCTTCCTGTGGCCTTCAGCCACGGCGAGGGCTCTTGGCTGTTTGATCTGGCCGGAAAGCGTTATCTGGATGCCCTTTCCGGAATCGCCGTAAGCACGCTCGGCCACAATCATCCTCGCCTCGTGAAGGCGATCTCGGAACAGGTTTCCCAGGTCATTCACACCTCAAATCTCTACGGTATTCCGCTTCAGGAGGCCTTGTCCGACAAGCTCGCATCTCTGGCGGGCATGGATGAAGTCTTCTTCTGCAATTCCGGTGCAGAGGCCAACGAGGCCGCTATCAAGCTTGCCCGGCTTTATGGGCATGGACTTGGCATTGCCGAGCCTGCCATTCTGGTCATGGAGCAGTCCTTCCACGGACGTACCCTTGCAACCCTGTCTGCTACCGGCAACAAGAAGGTTCAAGTGGGGTTCGAGCCCCTTGTAGGTGGGTTTGTCCGCGTTCCCTTTGATGATCTCGCTACGCTTGCCGCGACGGCGGAAGGCCGGTCCGACATCGTCGCTGTGCTGGTCGAACCCGTTCAGGGAGAAGGCGGGATCCGCGTCGCGCATCAGGCTTATCTCCAAGCCCTCCGCGCCTTGTGCGATGAGCGAAAGTGGCTATTGATGTTCGATGAAGTTCAGTGCGGCATCGGCCGTACCGGGGACTGGTTCGGGCATCAGAGCGCAGGGGTCAGGCCTGATGTGATGTCACTGGCCAAGGGCCTCGGTTCCGGTGTGCCCATTGGCGCCTGCCTGGCGGCCGGTCGCGCCACGGGTACTTTCAAGCCTGGAAACCACGGTTCGACCTTCGGCGGCAATCCGCTGGCCTGTGCAGCGGCGCTCACCACTCTGTCTGTCATCGAGGATGAGGACTTGCGGTCCAACGCGCTGCGCGTTGGTGACCTCATCCGTGCCCGTCTGGTGGCAGCCCTTGAGGGAGAGGAGGGAGTTAAGGATATCCGTGGGGTTGGCCTGATGATCGGGATCGAGCTCGACCGCCCCTGCGGAGCCCTGGTGATCCAAGCTCTGGAGGCTGGACTTCTGATCAATGTGACCGCAGACAAGGTTATCCGTCTTCTGCCGCCCCTGAATTTCAGCGAGGAGGATGCATTGACGCTGGTTGAGGGGGTGACGGCGCTGATCAGGGGATTTCTTGCAGCACAATAACCAAGAACGAGTGCCATGAACGCACCGAGACACTACTTACAGTTCAAAGATTTTTCTCGCGCCGAGTATGACTATCTTTTTTCCCGCACGCGCTGGATAAAAGATCGTTTCAAGCGCTACGAACCCCATCATCCCTTGTTCGATCGAACGTTGGTGATGATCTTCGAAAAAGCCAGCACGCGCACGCGTCTGTCCTTCGAGGCAGGCATGCAGCAACTCGGGGGCTCGGCAATCTATCTCAATACCCGCGATTCGCAACTGGGGCGTGGTGAGCCTGTAGAGGACGCCGCTCAAGTGATTTCGCGGATGAGCGATATTGTCATGATCCGTACTTTCGAGCAGTCGATCATCGAGCGATTTGCCGAATATTCGCGGGTGCCCGTCGTAAATGGTCTGACCAACGAGTATCACCCGTGTCAGATCCTCGCTGATATCTTCACCTTCATCGAGCACCGGGGGCCGATCCAGGGTAAGACGGTGGCCTGGGTGGGCGACTCCAATAACGTCTGCAATACGTGGCTTCAGGCAGCCGAGGTGCTCGACTTCCAGGTGCGTGTTTCCACGCCGCCTGGCTACGAAGTCGAGCCGGAGCGGGCGGGCCTGTATGGCACCGGGCACTTCGTACATTTCGACGATCCCATGGAGGCTTGCCGGGGTGCCGACCTCGTTACCACGGACGTATGGACCAGCATGGGTTTCGAGGCGGAGAACGAGGAGCGGATGCGGGATTTTGCCGATTGGCAGGTGGATGAGGACATGATGAAGGTGGCCAATCCGGGCGCCGTCTTCATGCACTGTCTGCCCGCACATCGAGGTGAGGAAGTCTCGGCGGACGTGATTGACGGTCCCCAGTCGGTGGTATGGGATGAGGCCGAGAATCGACTGCATGTGCAGAAGGCGCTCATGGAGTTTCTCCTGATTGGCAAGGTCGACAAGGATCGCAGCTGAAGCGGTCCATTGAATTTAGAATCATTTACTCATTTTCGGAAAGCGGGACATGAGCGACGTAAAGAAGGCGGTGCTTGCCTATTCGGGCGGGCTGGATACCTCGGTGATCCTCAAGTGGTTGCAGGATACCTACCAATGCGAAGTGGTCACCTTCACGGCTGATCTGGGGCAGGGTGAAGAGCTTGAGCCCGCCCGGGCCAAGGCCCTGCAGTTCGGTATCAAACCTGAGAACATTTTCATCGATGATCTGCGTGAAGAGTTCGTGCGCGATTTCGTGTTTCCGATGTTCCGCTGCAACACGGTATACGAGGGTGAGTATCTTCTCGGTACCTCCATAGCCCGGCCGCTGATCGCCAAGCGCCAGATCGAGATCGCCCGGCAGACCGGCGCCGATGCCGTGTCCCATGGCGCAACTGGCAAGGGCAATGATCAGGTGCGTTTTGAACTGGGTTATTACGCACTGATGCCTGGCGTGAAGGTCATCGCGCCGTGGCGCGAGTGGGATTTGTTGTCCCGTGAGAAGCTGCTGGCGTATGCCGAAAAAAACGGTATTCCCATCGAAATGAAGCACAAGCAGGGTGGTTCGCCCTATTCGATGGACGCCAATCTTCTGCACATTTCCTTCGAAGGCCGGCACCTGGAAGACCCCGCAGCCGAGGCGGAAGAGTCCATGTGGCGCTGGACCGTGTCTCCGGAAGCAGCTCCTGATGCCGCCGAATACGTGGATCTCGAGTTCGAGAAGGGCGATCTGGTCTCGATCAACGGGGTCCGCATGAAGCCACATGAATTGCTCGCCAAGCTCAATGAGCTGGGTGGCAAGCATGGCATTGGTCGCCTTGATCTGGTTGAGAACCGCTATGTCGGCATGAAGTCTCGCGGTTGCTATGAGACTCCGGGCGGATCCATCCTGCTACGTGCTCACCGTGCCATCGAGTCGATCACGCTGGATCGGGAAGTAGCCCACCTCAAGGATGACTTGATGCCTCGTTACGCGAGCATGATTTACACCGGCTACTGGTGGTCCCCCGAGCGTCTGGCCCTGCAGGCCTTGATCGATCAGACTCAGCAGACGGTGAATGGCTGGGTGCGGGTCAAACTGTACAAGGGCAACGTGATTGTTGTGGCCCGGGATTCGAAGACCGATTCCCTGTTTGATCCGACAATTGCAACCTTCGAGGATGACCAGGGGGCGTACAACCAGAAGGACGCCCATGGTTTCATCCGTTTGAACGCATTGCGCATGCGAATTGCCGCGAACGCGCGCAGCAAGCGGAGTTGACAGACCGAAATGGATCCCACCGCTCCCCTGCTGTTCGGATTGACTGTTGCGGAGTTTGAAGAGATTTCGCTTCGGGTCTGCGTCGGAGGCCTGATCGCTTATATGGTCTTCATCATCGGACAGCTTGCTTGGGAGTCAAAGGCCGGCAAATATGGTGCAATCTGGATGTTCGTCGGGCTTGGCGTGGGATTCATCGGCTTCATGGCGAAGGGCATCATCCAGCGCCTGCTAGGCATCGAGTAAAAATCCAGGAAACGATCTGAACATGACCCAAGAAAATCAGTTCGACGGCGTATCCGTCGTCAAGAAAGCCAACGTTTACTTTGATGGAAAGTGTGTCAGCCACACGGTCATCCTCGCCGACGGGGTTCGAAAGTCGGTGGGCGTGATCCTGCCGTCCTCCCTCACTTTCAATACCGGTGTGCCCGAAATCATGGAAGGTGTTGCGGGCAGTTGCCGTGTGCGCCTGAAAGGCGAATCCGAGTGGAAGACCTACTCGGCTGGTGAGTCCTTCAACGTACCGGGAAACTCGAGTTTTGATATCGAGGTGACCGGCGAGGCCTATCATTACGTCTGCCATTTCGCTTGAGCGGAGTCTGACATGCCGTCATTCGACATTACTTCCGAAGTCGATATGGTTGCATTGCGCAACGCGGTGGAAGGGGCAAATCGCAAAATCAACGGCCGTTACGACTTCAAAGGCAGCGATGCCCGGGTCGAACAGGCCGAAAAGTTGCTGACCTTGCACGCCGATAGCGACTTTCAGCTGGAACAGATGCTGGCGATCCTTCTTCCGGAGATGACGGCGAAAAAAATTGATGTGCGTTGTCTCAAGCACGGGGACGTGCAGAAGGTCAGCGGCAACAAGGTCAAGCAGGAGCTGACCGTCCGGGTGGGTATCGAGCAGGAGCAATCCAAGAAGATCGTCAAGCTCATCAAGGACAGCAAGCTCAAGGTTCAGGCGTCCATTCAGGGAGAGGCGGTTCGGGTTTCGGGAGCCAAGCGGGATCTCCTGCAAGAATGTATTGCCCTGGTTCGCAAGGAGATCGCTGACTATCCTTTGCAGTATGGAAACTTCAGGGATTGAGCAATGAACCTTTCAGCGGTGGCGTCCTCTTCCCGGGTTAGTGCTGAAGATCCGATCTCGATGGTCATTCTGCGCAAGTCGCTGGATCAGCAGCAGGCCTTGGCGAGCCAGATGATCGCATCGCTTCCTCCGCCTGCCGCCTTGCCGGATCCGGCAGGCACGCTCGGGCAATCGATCGACATCTACGCCTGATCGAAATTGTTGCGTGTTCTCTTCAAGCGCCGGGCTTCGCACCGGCGCTTTACCTTTTAGGCCTCAGATTGTGGAAAGGCCTTCAATCCAGCGTGAGTACAGTAATTCAGCATGCCTGCTCAACGCGGAGAGTCGCCCTTCAATGTCGATCTGCATCGCTGTCGGGCTCTGCACCGAGTCCGCAGGGCTGGCATCGCGGATCTCGTCCGCACCGCTTTCGCACCACGCTTCGATCATTGCCCTCGTCATCTCCACGTGGCATTGCATTCCCAGATGCTTGCCGAGAACGAAAGCCTGATTGGCGCAAGCGGCGCTTTCCAGAATCCGTGTGGCACCGTCCGGGATCGAAAATGTCTCGCCGTGCCAATGAAAGCTTTCAAATTGCCGGGTGTCTCCCAACCATGCGCGTGCCAGGGGAGAGTCAATCACCCGCACGGTTCCCCACCCAATCTCCTTGACCGGATTGGCGATCACGGTTCCGCCCAGGGCGCGGCTCATCAATTGCCCGCCAAGGCAATGACCTATGACGGGCTTGTCCGCCGCCATCGTCTGGCGGATCAAATCCAGAAGGGGCGGGATCCACGCTAAATCATCGTTGACGCTCATGGGGCCGCCCATCAGGCAGAGGCCGGAAAAGCCATCGGCGGAGCGTGGAACCGCCTCTCCCTGGTCAATCCTGATGAGGGTCCAGGGCAGGGAGCGACGTTCGAGGAATGTGGCAAAATGGCCTGGTCCTTCTGTCGGGCTGTGGCGAATGACCGCTATCGGTTTCATCTGGAGAATCCTCTCTTTTTGTTGGCTTCAGTTTATCGGTGTCGTTCTGATCTGTGGGGTCGATTCGGCGCAGGCTACGGAAGTTGCCCTTGCAGGCGTATTCCCGGGTAAGGCCCTTCTTGTGATCAATCACGGCGTGCCCCGCAGTGCGGGTATCGGGAGTGTGATCGACGGTGTGCGCGTGTTGTCCGTGGATGGTGAGAGCGCAACGCTGGAGTTTGATGGCAGGCGACACCGTCTGGTTATTGGCGAGCAGGCCGTCAGTGTCGCCGCGCCGGCGGGGGGAGGGGCACCTTCCATGATCATCCACGCGGACAGCCGCGGGCACTTTAATGTGACGGGGGCGGTCAACGGCGTTGATACTCGCTTCCTGGTGGATACCGGCGCCAGCGTGGTGGCCTTGGGGCGCTCAGATGCGCTCAGGGCTGGTATTGAGTATACGAAGGGTGAGCCGATAACCCTGCATACGGCCAACGGGCAGGCGCGTGGCTGGATGGTTTCGCTCGATAAGGTTCGAGCGGGTTCGATCACGCTGCACAATGTGTCGGGCGTTGTGCTGGAGGGGGATCTTCCCTATGTTCTTCTCGGTATGAGTTTCTTGAATCGTATGGAAATGCGCCGTGAAGGTTCGGCACTGCACCTGCGACAACGTTATTGAACCCAAAAGCGATGGACAGCACACAGCGATTCCGCCCGGCAGCCACCATTGATTGGCTGCGCCAGTGTTTCTTGTCGGCTAGAGAGTTCGACGCTCCGGCTGAGGAGGGCATCCCGCATGGGCCGCTTCGACCTGCCGCAGTCCTTGTGCCCATCGTCCTGCGGCAGCCCGAGCCCACCGTGCTCCTGACCCGTCGCACCGACCATCTGCACCACCATCCAGGCCAGGTCAGCTTTCCCGGCGGCCGCGTCGAGGAGGATGATCGTTCGCCTATTGACACGGCTCTACGGGAGACCGAAGAGGAAATCCGCCTGCTACGACGCCATGTCGAACTGCTTGGTTGTTTGCCCCAGTACCATACGGGAACCGGCTTTGATGTGACGCCCGTGGTGGGCGTCGTCACCCCGCCATTCGAACTTGTTCTGGACGAATTTGAAGTTGCCGAGGTGTTCGAGGTGCCGCTGTCCTTCCTCCTTGACGTCAGCAATCACCAGCGGCACCGTGTCGAAGTGAGAGGGCGAATGCGCGAATACTATGCAATGCCCTATGGCCGGTACTTCATCTGGGGGGCCACTGCGGGGATGATTGTCAGTCTGCAGCGTTTTCTGGATCGATGAGTGAACGCCGTTTGTAAAGGATTGGTTTGATGGTATCTTGCGTCAACCCCAATAGGAATGACCAATGAGGGCCATCCAAGGCCCCCCGTCGCATGACCCTGTTTTCGCTGATAGTCGCACTCCTTCTGGAGCAACTTCGTCCGCTGCCTGCCGCACGTTTCGTGCAGGCACCCCTGAAGTCCGTTGCCCGCTTCCTCGAAGATCGCTTCAATGACGGTGAGGCCCGTCACGGCGCGGTGGCTTGGTGGGTTGCCGTCCTTGCTGCATGTTGCGGCAGTGCGCTGGTTTACTTCATTTTGTGGCATATCGCCCCATTGCTGGGCGTACTCTTCAACATCCTGATCCTCTATCTGACGATGGGGTTTCGCGAGGTCAGCCACTTTTTTACCGATATCCAGCTTGCCTTGCGCATGGGTGAGATACCGCGGGCTCGTCAGATTCTGGGTGAATGGCGGGGGCGTCGTCACGATGAATCCAGTTCCAGTGAAGTTGCGCGCCTCGCCATCGAGGAGGCGCTTATCGCATCGCATCGCAACGTTCTCGGCGTTGCATTCTGGTTCATCATCCTGCCAGGGCCGAGTGGCGCCGTTCTTTATCGGCTCGCCCGTTTCTTTGACGACGAGTGGGGGCGCCGAGGCCGGTTGGATCCCGATTTCGGCATGTTCGGAGAGTTTGCATCCCGCGCCTTCGGTATTCTCGACTGGCTGCCTGTGCGGCTGACTGCAACGGCATTTTCCGTTGTCGGTGATTTCGAGGACGGCGTGTATTGCTGGCGAGCCCAAGCCAATCAATGGAAAGACAAGGCTTCCGGTATACTACTGGCCAGTGGAGGCGGCGCCCTGGGTGTTCGGCTGGGTATGCCTATTCACGAGTCGGGAGAGGTCGTTGAGCGGCCGGAGTTGGGCGTCGGCGATGATGCCGATGCGGATTTCATGCAGAGCACTATCGGCCTGATATGGCGTTCCCTTGTGTTGGTGATGTTGTTGCTGGCACTCCTGGGTATTGCCGGTTGGGTTGGTAATTAATCGTAATAATTCAGAGGAGGAATAAAGATGGCCAGTCGCGAAGTAGTCGTATTGAGTGCAGTTCGTTCCGCTATCGGTGCTTTCGGCGGCGCCTTGGCTGATTTTGATGCCAGCGAGCTGGCCGGTATCGTCATGAAGGAGTCGGTTGTCCGCTCCGGCGTGGATCCTCAGCTTATCAATTACGTCACTGTCGGCAACTGCATGCCGACGGACTCCCGCTACGCTTATGTCTCCCGCGTGGCGTCCATCCAGGCCGGGCTTCCCATGGAGTCGGTTGCCATGCAGGTGAGCCGTCTCTGTTCGTCCGGTCTGCAGGGCATCGTCACCACGGCTCAGAACATTCTGCTCGGCGATGCCGATTACGGCATCGGTGGTGGTGTGGAAGTGATGTCCAAGGCCAGCTACATGCTGCCCGCGCTGCGTACGGGTGCCCGTATGGGTGACACCAAGGCCATCGACAGCATGGTCGCGGTGCTTACCGATCCGTTTGGCGTTGGCCACATGGGGATCACTGCCGAAAATCTGGCTGCCAAGCATGGCATCAGCCGGGAAGAGCAGGACGCGTTTGCCGTTGAGTCCCAGCGTCGTGCCGCTGCAGCCATTGATGCGGGTCACTTCAAGTCCCAGATCGTTCCCATCGTCAAGCAGACCCGCAAGGGCGACGTGGTGTTCGATACTGATGAGCATGTCAAGCGTGGCACCACGATCGAGTCTCTGTCCAAGATGAAGCCGGCCTTCAAGAAGGACGGCACGGTGACCGCGGGCAACGCTTCGGGCATCAATGACGGTGCAGCCTTCTTCGTGCTTGCTGATGGTTCCACCGCGGTCAATGCCGGTCACAAACCGATGGCTCGCCTGGTGTCTTATGCCATCGCTGGTGTGCCCAACGACATCATGGGTGAAGGTCCGATCCCCGCATCTCGTCTGGCGCTCAAGAAGGCCGGCCTGACCCTGGATCAGATGGATGTTGTGGAGTCCAACGAGGCATTTGCTGCCCAGGCATTGACCGTGATGCGCGTCCTTGGTCTGGACCCTGCGAAAACCAATCCGAACGGTGGCGCTATTGCTCTCGGACACCCGGTTGGATGCTCTGGGGCGTTCATCGCAACCAAGGCCATCTATGAACTCCATCGCACGGGTGGGCGTTACGCATTGGTGACGATGTGTATCGGCGGTGGTCAGGGTATTGCCACGGTTTTTGAGCGCATTTGATCTAGGTTCGCCCTTGAAGAAAAGCCCCGCTGAAATTGGCGGGGCTTTTCGTTTGGGTATTGCGCTGTTACTGACAAAAAAGCTTGCCAGGAACATCGTTTTCCTATTAAAATCCATGGCTTTATTGCATTAATTTCAGGATCACAAAAAGATGGCCAACTCGGCACAAGCCCGTAAGCGCGCCCGGCAAGCTGTTAAGGCTCGCGCCCTAAATATGAGTCTGCGTTCCCGCCTGCGCACTGCCATCAAGGCAGTTCGTAAGGCCGTTGATGGTGGCGACAAGCAAGTTGCCCAGCAGGTCTTCGTTTCGTCCCAGCGCACCATCGACAGCATCGCTGACAAGAAGATTATTCATAAGAACAAGGCCGCTCGTCACAAGAGCCGTCTTTCCGCTGCCATCAAGGGCATGGGAGCTGTGGCCGCCTGATACGCGCCATTGGCGATTGAGGATTTGTGCTGGCCTAATCGAGGCCGCTCAAACTGCCAAGCGTCGTGAAAATGCCGTTTAGCGAAAGCTAAACGGCATTTGTCATTTGTGCAGCGAGAAAATTTGATGAATGCTGTGCATTGTTTTATCCAGCCCACTATCTTGGGGAAATGGGTGCCCGCGGAAGGGGTAGCAATGCAGGACGGGGCAGATGACGATCAAAATGAACATTCATCGGCCCCGATGGAAACAGGCACCCTTACTTGATGGTCGCCTTGGTGCGCAGCTCGGCAATGTGGCGTTCAATGCGCATCTGTTCCAAGCGCTGCTTGAGCTGCCCCTTGGCTTCTTCCAATGAAGGTGCCTTTACCGGGCGACTGTCCTCAAGTTTGATCACGTGATAGCCAAAGTCGGACTTTACCGGGGTGCTGGTGTACTTGCCCTTTTCCAGTTTGACGAGGCCGTCCGCGAAGGGTTTGACGAAACCGGCCGGGTTGGCCCAGCCAAGATCGCCACCCTTGTCCTTCGAGCCCGGGTCCTTAGATTGCTTGGCCAGCTCTTCAAATTTTTCGCCCTTGTCTAGCTTGGCGATGATGGCCTTTGCCTCTTCTTCCTTTTCAACGAGGATGTGGCGTGCCTTGTATTCCTTGTCACCCAGCTGAGCCTTGATCTTGTCGTATTCGGCTTTGACTTCGGCGTCCGTAACAGGGTGGGCTTTGACATAGTCCTGCAGGTAGGCACGAATCAGAACGGCTTGACGGGCCAGTTCAACCTGGGCCTGGATATTGCTTGCTTTTTCCAGCCCTTTCTTGCGGGCTTCCTGGGCGAGCACTTCACGGCGTACCAGTTCTTCCTTGACAGCATTGCGCAGCTGCTCAGAATCTGGCGCACCCTGTGCCTTCTGCTCGCTGATCATCGCGTCAGCGCGAGACTGCGGAACTGCCGTGCCATTGACAGTGACCACGGTTTGGGCGAAAGCGGGGATCGCGACGAGGGCCGCGATGAGGGACAGAGCCAGTCGGCTCGGGACGATCTTCATCAGGTTTCCTTGCTTGGGTGTTACGGGTTAAACGTCAAATTTCCGAAGGGCTGCTCGCCTGAATGGCGAGGGCGTGAATTTCCTTGTGCATCAGTTCTCCGAGCGCATCGTAAACAAGTCTGTGACGGGCAAGGGTGTTCTTGCCGTCAAATGCTGTTGACACTATGGTGAGGCGATAGTGCCCGCCGCCGCTGCGAGCCCCGGCGTGACCAGCATGCAGATGGCTGTCGTCGATCAACTCCAGACGGCTGGGTTGCAGGCTTGCCAGGCGCTCGCGGATCTTGTCCATGTCGTTCATTGGGGAAAGACCTTTTTGAACGGTTTGACGGTGCAACGAACAAAAACGCCTGTGGTGGTATAGGGGTCGGCATCGGCCCAGGCTTGAGCCTCATCCAGAGACGAGAATTCCGCGACGATGACACTACCCGTGAAGCCCGCAGGCCCCGGATCAGGTGAGTCTACTGCGGGACAGGGGCCGGCGAGGATCAGCCGACCATCCGCCTGGAGGGCTTGGAGGCGGGCCAGGTGCTCGGCACGCACTTCCATGCGCTTTTCATGGGTGCCCGGAGCATCTTCACCAATAAGGGCATACAACATTATTCAGGTTCCTCTTCAAGGTAACGGGAGAGCAGCATCCCCTGCGCAAGGACGAACACGAGCATCAGGCCCATGCCGCCGAAAAGCTTGAAATTGACCCAGGTGTCTTCAGAGTAGTTGTACGCAACAAACAGATTGAGCACGCCCATTCCGGCGAAAAAGCCCACCCAGGCAAGATTGAGGCGGTGCCACAACGGCTCAGGAAGCTTGAGTTGGGCTTCCATCAGCGAGCGGATCAGATTTTTCTTGAGCACGAGGGCTGAGAACAGGAGTGTTCCCGCAAAGAACCAGTACAGCACGGTGGGCTTCCACTTGATAAATGTGGGGTTATGGAACAGCAGGGTGGCGCCGCCGAATACCGTAACAATGGCAAGGCTGACCCAAAGCATGGTGTCCACCTTGCGGTGGCGGAACCAGACCCAGCTTATCTGCCCGACTGTGGCTGCAATCGCCACGGCGGTTGCGGCGAAGATGCCCGAGAACTTGTAGGCGATAAAAAACAGGATGATGGGGAAAAGATCGAAAAGAAATTTCATTGGTCGGGAACGCGGGGGCTGGATGTGGCGGAGACCGGATCAGGTGGGGTCGGCGCGGTTGCGCATGTGATCGGCAAGCCCTTCAATGGCTGCCCACAGGCGCGTGCGCAGCGGCCCTTCCGGGATGCACTCGTCGAAGGCCAGACGCATGCACATCAGCCATTGGTCCCGTTCGGCACTGGCGATGGCAAAGGGCAGGTGACGTGCCCGCAGGCGGGGGTGACCGAACTCCTGTTCATACAGTGGTGGCCCGCCCAGCCAGCCACTCAGGTACTTGAAGAGTTTTTCCTCCGATCCGGAAAGGTCTTCAGGATGCATCTGTCGCACGTCCCAGGCCTCCGGGAGGGTATCCATCAGGGCGTAGAAACGATGTACAAGGCGACGGATGCGCTCTGCACCGCCCAGTTCGGAGTATGGCGTGGTGTGCTCAGGCACCATGGATGTCAAGTTCTCCGGCACGGCCGCAGCGCAGGTTGGCGGGAATGGCTTCATCTATCTTGCGCGGGCGCGGCAGGTCAAGATCGGACATCAATGCAATGAAATCTTCCCGGCTCCGTCCGGCCAGGCGCGGATTGCTCGCTTTTTCCTGGCCGATGCACGAAACACGGGCGCCGTGGTAGTCGTGCCCCGGATAGACAAGGGTCTCGTCGGCGGTGACGAAAAGCCGCTCGGTGATGCTGTCGTAGAGCGTTCCTGCATCACCGCCTTGGAAATCGGTGCGTCCACAGCCGCCAATCATGAGCGAGTCCCCGGTAAATAGCCGATCACGCCAGTGGTAGGTGATGCAGCCTGGCGTGTGACCCGGGGTCGGGATCACGCGGATGAGTTCGTTGCCGAAGACGATGGTGTCGCCATCGGACAGCAGCCGGTCGGCGCAACCCACGCCACCCGCGGCGGAGACGGCACTGCGGGCCCCTGTAAGCTCCCGCAGTCCGGCTGCACCAGTAATGTGATCGGCATGAACATGCGTCTCTAACACCCATGCAAGCTGAAGTTCCTGCTCCTGAAGGAAGGTGACATAGGCCCCGACGTGCTCCTTGACGGAGTCGATAATGACCGCGTCGCCGGTCAGAGGATCGGCGAGGAGATAACTGAGGGTGCAGCTGGTGGGGTCGAAGAACTGATGGAACAGAATCATGGGAGTGCGATCTGGAGGACGACGGTTTGGATTCTAGCTTCAACTCACGTTTTTGGTATGGCTGGAAGCAGTATGCAGGCGCGCAGGCCACCACCCTCGCGGGGCAGCAGGCGGAACTCGCCGTGCAGCCCCCGCACGATACGGTCAACGATCGCGAGTCCGAGCCCCGAACCCTTGGTGTCACTGCGGGCGGACTCCAGGCGTGTGAACGGACGTTTGACCCTCTCGATTTCGTCGGTCGGAATGCCGGGCCCCCTGTCGAGAACCTCTATCATCGGGCGGCCATCCAGCAGCCCGACGGCGATTTCCGGGGCGTGACCCGCATAGCGCAGGGCATTTTCTATCAGGTTGGTTACAGCCCGGCGCAAGGCTTGTGGTCGAACTTGCGCCATCGCATTCGCGGTGGCCAATACGTGAATGGGGAAGCCTCGGCGCGCATAGAGTCCGGCAAGTTCGTTGGCCAGACCGGCGAGATCCGTGACTTCGTGTGCTTCCTCAGCATCTTGCCTGGAAAAAGCCAGGAACTGCCCGATGATGCGGTCCATGTCTTCGATATCGGACACCATGGCATCCACATCGACAGGATCGGCGCCGCACATTTCGATGCCCAGGCGCAGGCGCGCGAGGGGCGTGCGCAGATCGTGGGATACGCCGGCGAGGATCAGGGCGCGATCGGCGTCGAGCTCCTGGAGATCATGGGACATTTGATTGAAGGCGTGAGCCAGCTCAGCCAGTTCGGCGGGTCCGCTTTCGCTCAGGTGGGCCGGGACTTCGCCACGCCCTACGGTGCGTGCGGCGGTGGCCAGCGCTTTGAGAGGGCGGTTGAGGCGCGACACGATCATGTAGGCCCCAAGCATTGCCAAGGTGAGGGCGGCGGTGCCCCACCACATCCATTCCAGCGCGTGGGGCCGAATCACGCGTTCGGCGGGCAGCATGAACCAGAACTCGCCAGCGTTCTCAATATCATCAGCCTGAATATGGAAGCTGACCCAGAAGCCCGGCAAGCCTTCCCAGGATGAGGCAAAGCGGGTTTCCGGGCCAAGCTGATGGCGCACTTCGGTCGTGAGCATTTTCACATGCGTGCTGTCCTCAAGCGGGGTGATCCGGTCATCGGCCTCCGCCGGATAGATGCGGATACCTTCCTGCGTGGCCAGGTCAAGGAGAAGATCTTTGCGCAGGCCCGGGTCTGCATTGAGCAGTGCCGTACGTGTCAGGTTAATGATGCTGACAACGGTCTGGGCAGTCTGGGCGGCCCGGCTGGCTTGGTCGAAATGGCTGAAGATGGCGGACCATACAGCGACCGAAGCAAGCATCAAAAGCGTGACGACGAGGAAGATGCGCCAGAGCAGGGTGCTAGGCGCCCCCACCAGGAATGAACGACCGCGGGCTGACGCCATGGGTAACTTCAGGGGGCGTGCTTATTGCCGTCCGGTACGAAGACATAACCGAAACCCCACACGGTCTGGATATAGCGGGGTTTGCCGGGGTCTTCCTCAATGAGCTTGCGCAGGCGCGAAATCTGCACATCGATGGATCGGTCAAAAACGTCATACTCCCGGCCCCGGGCCAGTTCCATCAGGCGGTCACGGGAGAGCGGTTGGCGAGGGTGCTGCAACAGCACCTTGAGCAGTGCGAACTCACCCGTGGTGAGAAGCGTTTCTTCCCCATTCCGGATCAGGACACGGTTGCCAAGCTGTACGACGATCTGACCGAAGCTCACGTCCTCATCGTCGGTGACTGGAGCGCCCGGAGGTGTGTGGGGCTGGCGCCGCAAGACGGCGTGGATGCGTGCCACCAGTTCCCTGGGGTTGAAGGGCTTTGGCAGATAGTCGTCAGCACCCATCTCAAGCCCGATGATGCGATCAACGTCGTCACCCTTGGCGGTGAGCATCACGATCGGGATGAGGTTGCCGGTGCCCCGCAGGCGTCGACATATTGCGAGACCATCCTCTCCGGGCAGCATCAGATCAAGGACCATGAGGTCGAAATGCTCTCTCAGCAGTGCCTTGTCCATTTGGGCTGCGTCGTTGACCACTTTGACGTTGAAACCTTGGTCACCGAGATAACGCTTGAGCAGCTCGCGCAGGCGAAGATCGTCATCAACAACAAGAATCCGATATATTTCTTTTTCCATGGCCCAATCCTAACGGCTCACCGACGGGCCCGCTAGATCCGTCGCGCAAGTCGGGTAAGTAAAAGTAAGTCCTTGTGAGGGTCTAACATTTTCTTACAAAGGCCGATTCCACGGGCTTTTTGCGCTGCCAGAATCAAATCGGGGTCAGGCGGATCCGCCGTTAAGCCCCGGACCGGGTTAGGATGAGGACCATGCGTCACGGAATTTATTCAGCAAAATCGATCTGCAATGCCTTCCCCTTTGGGGTCGCGGCGCTGTTGTCTCTTTTGCCTGCGGCGGGCGTTTGTGCCGATCAGGGTGAGCGGCTTGTGCCTTATCTCCGCCAGTACTCCGCGCAGCAGGAGCGCCAGATCAGGCAGCTTCCCGTCCTGGCGGTCGAACCAGGGCACCGTAGTGATGCTGATGAACGGAATGGGCGCCGATGGTCGCCTGAAGAGCGTCGGCAGCTTCGTCGCGATGTTCATGAGGCGGGGAGGGACGTCTACGGCTATCCCCCGCGCCGCGCCGAATGACACTGCCGGCGTAATAGCAGCAAGCCCGGAGGGCGGTAGAATGCGCCCGATATGAAGATCTTAGCTCTGGAAACGTCCACCGACTCCGGGTCGGTTGCGCTGCTTGACGGAACCACCGTGACCGAGCGTCAGGTGCCAGGCCGTCCGGGTCACTCGGAAATCCTGCTTCCGGCGGTGGTGGCCCTTCTCAATGATTGTGGTGTCCCCTTGGCACATCTTGATGCCATTGCGTTTGGTGCGGGGCCCGGGGCCTTCACCGGATTACGCCTTGCCTGCGGTGTGGCCCAAGGACTTGCGATGGGCCTCGGCAAACCCGTGGTACCGGTGGGGACATTGGAAGCCCTGGCGAGCCAGTGTCTGGAGGACGCCATCTTTGTCGCCGCCGATGCGCGGATGTCCGAGGTTTACTTCGCCGCCTACCGCCGCGTACCTGACGGACTGCGCGAGGTGCTGGCGCCGACGTGTGCTGCGCCCGGTGGGGCGCACTTGCCTTCGGACGGAACGTGGTTCGGGTTCGGGACTGCATTCCGGGCTTATGGAGAGGTTCTTGTGCCGGCACTGGGGGCGCGGTTGACAGGATTCGACGGTGCACCTGTGCCGCTTGCCTCCAGTGTTGCGCGTCTCGCCGCAAGCCGCTTCCAACGCGGTGAAACACTCGATCCTGCATTGGCAGCCCCCTTCTACGTTCGCGACAAGGTTGCCATGACCACTTCGGAACGCCTGGCCGCCGGAGGCAAGGCATGACGCAGCCCGCGTTTTTCGCTCTGGGTGCCTCTGGACTGGCGCCGTGAGTGTTGTGGCAATCGATTTCATACCCATGACTGTGGCGGATCTGGAATGGGTTGCGGCACAGGACCGCCTGCTTTACCCGTTCCCTTGGTCACAACAAAATTTCATCGATTCCATGGTGGCGGGGTATGGCTGCTGGACACTGTTTGAAGACGGGCAGCGAGCAGGGTATGCGGTGCTGATGATGGTCCTCGATGAGGCCCACATCCTCAATATCAGCGTGTGTCAGGCCAGGCAGGGCTGCGGGCTCGGAGGTCGCATGCTTCAGCATCTGGGTGATGTGGCCCGCGCTGCGGGTGCCACGCAGATTTTTCTCGAGGTGCGTCCGTCCAATGAAGCGGCGCTCGCCCTCTACAAGAAGGTGGGATTCGAGATGATTGGCCGACGCAAGGGCTACTACCCGGCCTTGAACGGTCGCGAGGACGCCGTGGTCATGAGGCATTTGCTGTGAGCGTGAGCCGTCGGCGCGACGCCATCCTGAAGGAGATGGGGCTGGCTCCCCTGTGGCGGCTGCGCGAAGGGGGGAGCGTTGAGGCTGAATTGGCCCCGGCCCCAGCCCCGGCCCCTGTCTTGACGCCGCTTGTACCCGTCTCGCCCTCGTTTGCGCCTCGCCTTCCTGTTCTCGGCGATCAACGCAATGACATTTTGCCGGCGGGAGGCGTGGTGACGTCCGCGACTCGTTCTGATGGAGATGATGCCGTGGCGGGGCTGGATTGGGAGGCGCTGGAGGCACGTATCCGTGGGTGCGAGGCTTGTGGCCTGTGCAAGCGGCGCAAGCAGGCTGTGCCCGGCGTAGGTGACCAACAGGCGGATTGGCTCTTCGTCGGTGAAGGGCCTGGGGCTGAAGAGGATGAGCGGGGCGAGCCGTTTGTCGGTCAGGCCGGGCGGCTTCTTGATGCCATGCTGGCGAGCATTGACCTCAAGCGCGGCGAGGATGTTTACATTGCCAATGCGGTGAAGTGTCGCCCGCCCAACAACCGTACGCCGGAAGCGACCGAGCTGGCTGCCTGCTTCCCATATCTGGAACGCCAGATTGCGTTGATTCAGCCCCGCCTGATCATTGCCCTGGGGCGTCCGGCCGCCCAGGCGCTGCTTAACGAGGAAGTCCGCATTGCTACGGCCCGCGGCAGGCTTTATACCCATGGTGGGATACCCGTGGTGGTGACCTATCACCCCGCCTATCTCCTGCGTAATCTGCAGGACAAAAGCAAGGCATGGGAAGATCTTTGCTTTGCCCGTCGCACAATGAAATCCCTGAAACCTGCCTGAGTGCGGAATATGCAATATTTTAATTCGCTGACGGCAGTGCCCCGAGATCGATCGGGGCGGCTATAGAATGACCTTGGCCCCCTGCGGTCGGGATGACCGCTGAATTCGATACCGATTTATTCTTCGCGAGGGCGCGTTTCATGTCCATCAAGCATGTTTTATCCGTGGTTCTGTCCCTGTTCCTGCTTTCCGGATGTGGCTATAACCAGATCCAGATCAACGATGAACAGATCAACGCATCCTGGTCGGAGGTTCTTAACCAATACAAACGTCGCGCCGACCTGATCCCCAATCTGGTGCAGGTGGTGCAGGGCTACGCCGCCCACGAGAAGGAAGTGCTGACCCGTGTCACCGAGGCCCGGGCCAATGTGGCTGGCATGAAGGTGACGCCCGAACTGGTGAATGACCCGGAGGCAATGGCCCGCTTCCAGAAGGCGCAGGGCGAGCTGTCGGGCGCACTGTCACGGTTGCTGGTGGTATCTGAGAACTACCCCAACCTGAAGGCCGACGCCAATTTCCGCGATCTCCAGGCGCAGCTTGAAGGCACCGAGAACCGCATCACCGTGGCGCGCAATCGCTACATCAAGGCGGTAGAAAATTACAACGTCTCGGTGCGTACCTTCCCCAACAATCTCACTGCGATGGTCATCGGCGCCAAGCCCAAGGCCAACTTCACGGTCGAGAACGAGCAGGCCATCAGTGAGCCGCCGAAGGTCAACTTCGGATCCCCCGCCAGCGCACCCGCGCCCGCCAAGACCCAGTAAGCAATATCCGAAGCCTTGGCCGTGGGCCGCTCCGCCGTGTTGCTTCGCCTTTTTCTGCTGGTGTTGTGCGTTATCGCCGGCGGGGTACTGCATGCCCAGGAGCTGCAGGCCGTGCCGACCTTGTCGGCGCATGTCACCGACACGCTGGGCGTTCTCCCTCCGACCCGTCGGGATGCCCTTGAAGCACGCCTGATCGCCCTCGAGAAGGAAAAGGGGGCGCAGGTGGCCGTGCTGGTCGTTTCGACAACCAAGCCCGAAGCGGTGGAGGCTTACGCACTGCGCGTGGCGGAGGCGTGGCGCCTGGGGCGCAAGGGTGTTGATGATGGCATCCTGTTCCTGATCGCCCGGGACGACCGACGATTGCGTATCGAGGTGGGGCGCGGTCTGGAGGGGGCGCTGCCGGATGCCATTGCCAAGCGTATTGTCGCTGACGTTGTGGCTCCCCGCCTTCGAGGGGGCGATTTTGCCGGTGGTATCGAGGCAGGGGTGGAGGCCATTGCGGCACGGATTGCGGGAGAGGCTCTGCCTCCACCTGTGGCG
>JAEUNV010000188.1 GCA_016790385.1 Zoogloea sp. | reverse complement strand
TGATGACCATCAACGGGGAGCACCTCATCGCCGACGTGATCCGCCTGTGTGGCGGCGAGAATGTCTTCGCCCGTCTGCCGGTGCTGGCCCCCACCATTGATACCGAGGCGGTGCTGGCTGCCGCGCCGGAAGTGATCGTGGCCAGCGGCATGGGCGAGGCGCGGCCCGAATGGCTGGACGACTGGCGCCAATGGACCAAGCTACAGGCCGTCAGCCGCGGCAACCTGTTCTTCATCCCGCCGGACCAGATCCAGCGGCACACACCGCGCATTCTGGACGGGGCCGAGCGCCTGTGCGGTCAGCTCGAAGAAGCCCGGTCACGGCGATGAGGCGGCGCTTTGCCACGCTGCTCGTACTCGGCCTGACGTCGGCTGGCGCGGCTGAACCGGGGCCCATTCCGGGCGAGATCGTCACCCGCATCGGCCAGGTGGCGGCCATCCCCGCCGATGAACGCCTGGTGCCGGGCCATGCCGGTGCCTGGCGCATGGCCGCGGCCCAGCGCCAGGTGCTCGACTCCATCAAGGCCCACGAGGCCCGCGCGGCCAAGCCCTGCCAGGATGTCCGCGTTACCGACAGCGTCCAGGCCGCCCCCGATCTGCTCGAGACCCGTCCCCGTGCGGTGCATCACGCCCTTGAACACTGGACGGTGCAGGCGTGCGGCGCGGCGCGCCAGTATGAGGTGTGGTATCGCTTCGAGAAGGACAAGTCCCGCGTGCTGGTGGCCGACAGCGCCGGGGCCGACTTCCAGGCCGAACTCGACCCACCCTACCGTCGTCTGCGCGAATTGGCGGCCGCGCGTCGCCAGGAGGAGGCCGGCGGCGGCGTGCGCTGGCTCAACCTGCCCTTGCCCCCTGACACCCTGCCTGCGGCGAATGAAAGCTCTCCCAGGGGTTGGAGTGCCGATTTCGTTCCCCTGGGCGAGACACTCCGCGACTGGACCCAGCTCGTCTCCGTGCAGGGCCTTCCGCGCAGCAAGTCGAGCGGTCAGGCCCTGATGTTGCTGGAGGGCATGCAGCGTAGCCGGGCGAGCCGCTGCGGCGTGCCTGCTGGCGCGGTGCGCCTGCTGCCGCCCGGCAGCAACGCCCCCTATGGCGTGGTGGCCCAGACTTTTCTGGTATGCCCCCGGGTGCTCGACACCAACTATGCCGAGCTGGCCGTGGTAAAGGCCATCGAAGGGCCGGACTGGCTCTACGTGGTGCAGCGCGCCTGGCGTCTGCCCGCCGGCGAGATCGATGCCGTGCTGGCGGCGGCGCAGGAGCCCAGGCTTGCCGCCGAGGCCTTCCTCGACGCCGTGCGCCTGTGCGACCCGGCCCGGGACCGTCAGGCCTGCCCGTCCCCCTTCCCCCGCTGACAACCGCCCTTCACTTTCCGGAAACACCCATGCCCCGACTGCCCCAGCGCATCGTTTGCCTGTCCACCGAAACCGTCGAGGTGCTTTACCTCCTGGGTGAGGAAGGCCGCATCGCCGGTATCTCCGGCTTCACCACCCACCCGCCCCGGGCGCGCAAGGAAAAGCCCAAGGTCAGCGGTTTCTCCAGCGCAAAGATCGAACGCATTCTGGCGGTGGAGCCCGATCTGGTGCTGGCCTTTTCCGACCTTCAGGGCGAGATCGCCCGCGACCTGGTGAAGGCCGGCGTGGCCGTGCATGTGTTCAACCACCGCAGCGTGGACGGCATCCTGGCGATGATCGAGACGGTGGGGCGACTGGTGGGCGCGGAGGCCAGGGCCGTGGCGCTGGTGGCCGAACTGGAAGCGATCATCGCTGACGTGCGCGCCGCCGGCGAGGCCCGGGCTGCGCGGCTGGGGCGGCGACCGCGGGTTTACTTCGAGGAGTGGAACGACCCGTTGATCACCGGCATCCGCTGGGTGTCGGAGCTGATCGGCATTGCCGGTGGTGAGGACTGCTTCGGGGAACTGTCGGTGCACCCCAATGCGCGGGAGCGCATTCTCGCGGATGCGTCGGAGGTGATTGCGCGGGCGCCGGATCTGATCATTGGCTCGTGGTGCGGCAAGCACTTCCAGCCCGGCCACGTGACCGCCCGCCCCGGCTGGGATGCCATCCCGGCGGTGCGCAGCGCCCAGGTCCATGAGATCAAGTCGGCCATCCTGCTGGCCCCCGGCCCGGCGGCCATCCGCGAAGGCCTGCCCGCCATTGCGGCATGCCTCGACAGGCTCACGGAATGAGCTGATGTCGGCCCGGCGGCCTTCAGCGGCGGATTCCCACCACCTTCTGGTACAGCCCGCCGAAGAAGGTTTCCTTGCGCCACTCGAAATTGGCTGTTTCCGGCACCAGGGTTTCGATGGATTCGGCGAGCAGTGAATTGGCAAAAGGCTCCAGATAGCGGAACACCAGGGCCATCACCGGCCCCATGGGGTGCCACCAGCGCGGCTTGTGGTAGTCCACAAAGACGATCTTGCCACCCGGCTCCACCGCTTCGAGCAGGTTGGCCACGATGCAGCGGCGGGCGGTGGATGGAACCTCGTGGAGCAGGAAGAAACAACACACGCCGTTAAAGCGGCGCCCCACCGGCTCGGTGAGATCCGCCACCTGGGCATGGGTGGTGTTTGGCCAGGGGGCCAGCTTGCGGCGGGTGTTGGCAATCTGGATGGGGGCGACGTCCAGCACCAGCAGTTCGCCGCTGTCGCCCAGTTGGCGAGCCAGACGGGGCGAAAAGTCGCCATACACGGCGGCGGCCTGCAAGACCTGCTGACCTGGCTGAAACTCGCTCACAGCCCGGCTCATCAGCCGAGCGGCATTGCCCCACAGGATCGCCGATACCACCACCGGGCGATCCAGCCAGGGGAGGGTGCGATGGTCGAGATAGGCCCAGGTGTAGGTATCCCGGAGGTAGTCCGGCAATTCGCGGGGGACCGCAGAAGTGGATTCACGCATGGCTTGGCCTGGCTGAGGTCGGATCTGCCGCAGCGCCGGTTGGAGGCCCGAAAGCCGCGTCCGGTCTGCTTCTCGATCAGATGATACGGCGATGAGCGCCCGGCGGGGAGGTCTTCCTCGGAAATTTGTTGCGTCGCGGAAATATTTCTTCGCCAGCCTCAACCCGTCCGGACCCGGGCCGTAATGTTGGGCTGTCCCGGCAAACCTGAACGATGAGGCAAACCATGGCGAACTGGAAAGGCGTTGATTTCGCGGGTGATCTGGCGCGTGTGGTGCGCCACATGCCGGAGGTCGAGACCTATCGGGAATCCCTTCAGACGCTCCAGGCCGTCTGGGACAACCTGACCGTGCTGGGCCAAATGTCGGGTACCGGCACGGAGATCACCGGCATGCGTGCCGCGTTCGCCCAACTCACCGGCACCTTGCTCAACGGCCTGGCCACCGAGTCACGACGCAAGGTGGCCGAAGACCTGTCGGCCCGTGCCCAGGTCAGCATCGACATCCTGGTGCGCAACCTCTTCGAACGCACTGCCGACATCGGCTTCCTGGCCACCGACAATGACCTGTGTGCGTATGCGGAGGCGGCCAGCAGGGGGGACACCCAGGACGAGGGGGAGCACCGGCGCATCCTCGACCGTTTCAGGGAATACGTCGCAAAGTATTCGGTCTATGCCGACATCCTTCTGCTTGACCGGAGTGGCAAGGTTCTATGTCAGCTGGACGAGACCCACCCCGTGGCACACTCGGCCGATCCCCTGCTGCACGATGCCTTGAGCAGTGAGGGCGCCTATGTGGAGTATTTCGGGCCGACCGATCTGCGGCCCGGCGGGCCGGCCCTGATTTACGCCTGGCGGGTGTGCCCCGCCGAGCGAAGCGAAGCGGTGGGCGTGCTGTGTCTGGTCTTCCGCTTCCAGAACGAGTGTGAGCGCATTTTCCGCAACCTTCGTTCCGAAGATGACTGGGCGGTCATCACC
>JAEUNV010000266.1 GCA_016790385.1 Zoogloea sp. | reverse complement strand
AACTTGTCTTCGTCAAACGCGCTCACCGGCACGCCGACGTGCTGTTCTTTGCCCTTGGTGTCGGTAAAACGGAAGTCGACGAATTTGACTTCGTTCTCCTGGACCATCTTCATGACGTCTTGCGGGGTCATATCACTCACTCCTAACGGGTTGAAGCTGCTGCGCAGTGGAAAAAGATAGAGGTTACAACATTAAGTCAGAAAAGCTTGAAAGCAGGGAGCATGCCAGCTTTCAAATCAAAACAGTTCATTGTGCCACAAGGGCCAGCATTGAAGCCCCAAAAAATACAAGCACCGTTTAGGCGCACCACCCGCCAAATATGCACAAAATTGGTGCAAATTCGTCGCCCAACATGCCTCCATGCCACAGAAGGAGGCGTAACCCTAAGCCCGTCGAGCCGGCAAAGTGGCTTCCAAACACTCGGCTTGCAGCCACGGAAGGCAGCGGTATACTCGCAAACCCTCCTTCTCATTGGATGCCTGCCATGGGAAAACTCAGTGAAACCCTCGCCCTTGCCCAGGAACGCGCCCGCCGCCTGGATCTTCCCTACGCGGGCGCCCTGACCCCGCGGGAGGCCTGGGATGTGCTTCAGCTGGCTCCCGGTTCGAAGCTCGTGGACGTGCGCACCCGCGCGGAATGGGACTGGGTGGGACGCGTTCCGGGCGCCATCGAGATCGAATGGATGCTCTACCCCGGCAATGAGCCCAACCCCCACTTCCTGGCGCACTTCAAACGTCAGGTCGATCCCGAAGCACTGGTGATGTTCCTGTGCCGCAGCGGTGCCCGCTCCAATGCGGCGGCCACCCTGGCAGCCGACTCGGGCTTCACCAACGCCTACAATATCCTGGAAGGCTTCGAAGGCGACAAGGACGCCGGCGGACACCGCAACAAGGTAGGTGGCTGGCGCCATGCCGGACTGCCTTGGACCCAGGGCTGAACTCCACAGGACACCATGATGCAAGCCGTACCCATCAACTTTGACCGGTTCAACACGCTTTCCGACGCCGATGCCCATGCACGCATCCGCGCCGCCCGCGAACGCCTTGGCGAACGGGCCGTGTTGCTGTGCCACCACTACCAGCGCGCTGACGTATACCAGTATGCCGACCTGACGGGCGACTCCCTCAAACTGTCACGTCTCGCGGCCGAAACGGAAGCCGAATTCATCGTTTTCTGCGGCGTGCATTTCATGGCCGAGGTGGCGGACATCATGTCCAAGCCTCACCAGCAGGCCATCCTGCCCGATCTAGCGGCCGGCTGTTCGATGGCCGACATGGCCAACCTGGCCAAGGTGGAACGCTGCTGGCGCGAGCTGGCCGAAGTGCTTGAAACCCCGGACGCATTGATCACCCCGGTCACCTACATCAACTCGGCCGCCGACCTCAAAGCCTTCTGCGGTGAGCATGGCGGCATCGTGTGTACCTCCACCAACGCCCCCACCATCCTCGACTGGGCCTTCGCCCAACGCGAGAAGGTGCTCTTCTTTCCCGACCAGCACCTGGGGCGCTGGACGGGCTTCAAAAAGGGTATCCCGCTGGACGAAATGGTAGTGTGGGACCCGGACCTCGAATACGGCGGCCTCAGCGTCGAGCAGATCAGGAAGGCAAAGATCCTGCTCTGGAAGGGGCACTGCTCGGTGCACCAGATGTTCCAGCCCGCGCACATCATCAAGTTCCGCAACCAGTATCCGGACGGGCTGGTCATCTCCCACCCGGAAAGCGCGCTGGAGGTATGTCGCCAGTCCGACTACGTTGGCTCCACCGAGTACATCATCAACGTCATCAAGGGCGCAGCCCCCGGTACCCGCTGGCTGGTGGGCACCGAACTCAACCTGGTCAATCGCCTCGCCGAAGAAGTGAAGGCCGAAGGCAAGATCGTCCAGTTCATGGCGCCCACCGTGTGCATGTGCTCAACCATGCAGCGCATCGACCCCCAGCACCTGGCCTGGACCCTCGAGAACCTGGCCGACGGCAAGGTGGTCAATCGCATCACCGTGCCCGAGCACGAAGCGGCTCTGGCCAAGCTGGCCCTGGAGCGCATGCTGGCGGTTTCCTGAGATCGCC
>JAEUNV010000247.1 GCA_016790385.1 Zoogloea sp. | reverse complement strand
TCAGCGCCAGCGGCGGCGCGTTGCCGACCAGTGCGTCGGCAACCGCGTCGGCCTGCCTCTCCGCCGGATCGTTTGCTGCGCCGATACGGGGACGCTTCGTATCGTCGCGGGAGGGTTCGGCCCTGGTGAGCATGTCTTACTTCTTGACGTCTCCCCCCAGCTCCGAGCGGATCGGTGCGGGGATAAAGGGCGCCTTGAGCAGATCCACGGTGACGAACACCCCGGCGCCGGCGGGTGTCGGGGTGCCGCCTGCAGGGTCGGGCACCGATTTCATGATGGTGGACATCTGGCCATCCGGGCCGCTGACCATGGGCTTCCATTCCGGCGCCGCGCCGCTGCCCAGCTTCAGGGACACGCCGGGCATCACGCCCCACACCGCGCTGGCCGTGCTCAGGCTCACCGCGCCGGAGGGATCGACGCTCCAGCCCAGATCCAGGCTCAGGGTCATGGGCGGCATCCAGGAGATCTTGTCGTGGGCCAGGCCCAGCAGATCGTCCCCCGAGAAGCTGGCCTTGAAGAGGGTGGGGCTGCCCGGGGTGGTGGGCAGCACATAGCTGAAGCCGGTGAGCGTGGAATAGGGGATCAGCCCCAGGGGCGCGACCAGGTTCACGTCGGAGAGCAGCTTGCGCCCGGCCGGGTCGGCCAGACCGGCGCCCAGGGCCAGCCCATAGGTGCCGACACCAAAGCCGGCCACGCCCACCTTCTCGGCGGTGCCCAGGGGGTTCCACTGGCGCAGGGCGTAATTCTTGGCCGGGTCGAGCAGGGCGCTCTTAACCCCTTCGTTCTCCTTCGCCTGTTCAACGACGGTCTTCACGCCCTCGCTCAGGGCGTCGGCGGCCTTGTCGGCGTCTTCCGGTTTGGCGGCGTCCTCCAGCTGCACGGCCGGTTGCCGGCTGCCGCCTTGCTCCAGCACATGCGCCAGCTCGTGGCCCAGCAGGCGCCGCCCCTCCGCCGTGCCCGGCTGCCAGCGCCCCGGGGCAAAGCCGATGTCGCGGCCGGCGGCAAAGGCGTTGGCGCGCAGGTGGCTGGCGGCTTCGGCATCGGGATGGATGCGCACCCCGGTCAGATCGGCGCCGAGGCGGCGCTCGAAGTAGCGCCGTTCGGTGGCGGGAAGGGGCTGGCCGGTGCCCAGGTCGAGGCTGGCCGGGGCGGCGTCGCGGGCAACACGGCCGCCGCGGGCCGGGCGCTCACCGCGGGCAACGCGATCCGCGCGTTGTTCGGCCGGATGGTCGCGGGTGATGGGCAGGTGGCGGATCGTTGAGCGGCCCATGATGGTTTCACCAGGCAGGTTGATCGGGTTGGGGCATCGCGCGACCTATTCGAAAGCCCGCCATACGGCGATGACCGGGACGCCGTCGGCGCGCATCCGCACGGTGAGGCGCTGGAACTCCGCATCGTTGGCATCGCGGCGGCGGATGATCCATGAGCTGCCGTCCGGACTGCGCTGGCGGATGTAGTCGGCGGGCAGCGCCGCGGTGGCGACGGGCTGATCGATGAGGTGCTGGACGCTGGGCCAGTTGCGGGCCTCGACCACCGGGGCGCTGCCGGCACCGCCCGAGCGCATCGCAAAGCGCGAGCGCAGGCGCTGGGGAACATCCACCATGTCGGCATACTGGGCAAGGTCCGGGTCTTCGGTGATGTTGGCGAGGCCGTGGTTAACCTGAAAGGGCGCTTCACGGCCCACGGTGATCTGGTATTCAAACAGAAACTCCGGGCTGCCACTGCCGCGCTTGACCTCCACCCGGTAGCGGATCTCTGCCAGCCGCTTGGTGCCCGGGTGGGGCTTGGTAAGGGTGGACACGTGGAAGCTCTCGCCAGGGCGCGCACTGTTGTGCAGGCCCCGCAGCATTTCCTCGACGCCGTTGTTCTGGATGATCTGATTGACCTCCCGGGGCGCGTAGAAAATGGCAAAGGGGCTCTCGAAGCCGGTGCCCTGGCCCAGGGTGTGGGCGCGCTCCATGCCGGCCACCTCGGGGCGCCCGTGCTCGGAGGCGCTGGGCATCTCAAGCTCGGTCTGACGCCTGCCCGTGGGCGGCCCGAGCACCGTGTCGTGGCGATAGATGTCGCCCTCCCGCCAGACCTTGTTGCCGCCGGGGAATTCATACACCATGCCGTCGGGGATGTGCGCGATGGAACCGTCCGGGTTAAGTGGCAGCTCCGAGATGTCATTGAAGCGTTGCCTCCCGAACGTGATGGGGGGCTCGGA
>JAEUNV010000218.1 GCA_016790385.1 Zoogloea sp. | reverse complement strand
CTTCTCGCCGCCTGTACCGTGCCACGCTGTGCCGGGGAGCTTCTTGCAACCCTGTTCCCGCGAGAACTGGACACGCATCAGGTCATGTTTGCCATGGGGGAAGCCATCGCCCACCTGAACCATCTCGCGCGCAAAAGGGAGGTGTGCCGGTCAGTGGAAAGCGATGGGATTGTCCGTTTCATCAAAAGCCATCAATAAAGGAGAACCCGAGAATGGCTGCGCCCGAAAAAGAAGTCGCCAAGTCCGAACTGCCGGACCCCAAAGAAGTCGCCAAGACCTACGCCGAAGTTGCGCAACGGGCCTCCAAACTGCTGGCCGATCACATCCAGAAGCAGGTCAAGAAGGGCATCAGCGCCCCCGCTGACGAACTGGGCATCGCCCAGGCTTTCATGGACATGATGGGCAAGCTGCTGGCCAACCCGTATCGCCTCGCCCAGGCCCAGATGAACCTGGTGTGGGACTACTTCTCCCTGTGGCAGCACTCCATGATGCGCCTCACCGGCGTGGGCGCTGGCAGCCCGGTGGCCTCACCGGCCAAGGACGACAAGCGTTTCAAGGACGAAGAATGGCAGGAGCACTTCCTGTTCGACTTCATGAAACAGTCTTACCTCATCGCCGCCCGTCACATTCATGACACGGTGAGCAGCGTTGACGGCCTCGACGATCAGAGCCAGAAGAAGGTCAGCTTTTACACCCGCCAGTACATCGATGCCCTGTCTCCGTCGAATTTCGCCCTGACCAATCCGGAGGTCTTCCGCGAGACTGTCAAGAGCCACGGCCAGAACCTCATCAAGGGCCTGAACAACCTGCTGCGTGACGTCGAGGACGGCGGCGGCAACCTGCGCGTCAAGATGACCGACACTTCTGCCTTCGAACTGGGCAAGAACGTCGCCACCACGCCGGGCAAGGTCGTTTTCCAGAACGACATGATGCAGCTGCTGCAATACACGCCGAGCACGCCCGACGTGTCCAAGCGTCCGCTGATGATCGTGCCGCCGTGGATCAACAAGTTCTACATCCTCGACCTGCGCGAGAAGAATTCCTACATCAAGTGGTGTGTTGATCAGGGCCACACCGTCTTCGTGATCTCGTGGGTCAACCCCGATGAGCGCCAGGCCGAAAAGAGCTTCGACTCCTATCTGCTCGAAGGCACCCTCGCCGCCGTCGATGCCATTGTCGAACAGACCGGCGCCAAGGAGATCAACGCAGCCGGCTATTGCCTGGGCGGCACCCTGCTCGCCACCACCCTGGCCTACATGGCCGGCAAGAAGGACAAGCGGCTGGCCTCGGGCACTTTCTTCACCACCATGACCGACTTTGCCGATCCGGGCGAGCTGGGCGTGTTCATCGACGAAGGCCAGATTGCCAGCCTCGAGAAGAAGATGTTCGAGCGCGGCTACCTGGAAGGCTCCGAAATGGCCGGCACCTTCAACATGCTGCGCGCCAACGACCTGATCTGGTCCTTCGTGGTTAACAACTACCTGATGGGCAAGGATCCCTTCCCCTTCGATCTCCTGTACTGGAACTCCGATTCCACGCGCATGCCGGCCAAGATGCACAGCTTCTACCTGCGCAACATGTACATGAAGAACCTGCTCAAGGAGCCGGGCGGCATCGAGATTGGTGGCGTGCCCATTGATCTCTCCAAGATCAAGGTCCCCACCTACTTCATCTCCACCATCGAAGATCATATCGCCCCGTGGAAGAGCACCTACTCCGGCGCTCGCAACTTCGGCGGCAACGTGCGCTTCGTTCTCGGCGGCTCCGGCCATATCGCCGGCATCGTCAACCCCCCGGCTGCCAACAAGTATGGCTACTGGACCAATCCTGCGGCCAAGTTGCCCGCCACTGCCGACGAGTTCTTCGCTGGCGCAGAGCAGCATCCCGGCTCCTGGTGGACCGACTGGCAAGCCTGGCTGCTCGGCCAGGATGCGTCCAAGGTTCCGGCCCGAGACCCCGTCGCCGGCAACCTCAAGGTGCTTGAGGATGCCCCCGGCTCCTACGTGAAGGCCCGCCTGGACGCCAAGAAGGCCGCCTGATCGCCGTACCGTTGCAAAGGGCAAGGGGGCTTCGGCCCCCTTTTCCTTTTCAGCCTGCCCCCATTGCCCAGTGGAACTGACGTGGCCACCCACTCCCTCGACACCCCCCTGCCCCATGGCCTGCCGGTAATCCTCGACACCAACGTGGTGCTGTCGCTGTGGATGTTCGAAGATCCCACCCTGATTCGCCTGAGGGCTGCGGTCGAAAGTGGCTTCCTGCAAGCCTTCACGCGGGAGGACTGCCTGATCGAGCTGTCTCGGGTTCTGGCCTATCCCCAGTTCCAACTACTCCCGGAACACCAGCAAGCGATCGCCGACCGCTATCGGTCCCGCTGCACCCTGATCGAACCCGTCGCACACCCTGACTGCGAGCTTCCCACCTGCCTCGACAGGGACGACCAGAAGTTTCTCGAGGTGGCTCGCGACAGCGGCGCCCGGGCCCTGCTGAGTAGAGACAAGCTGGTGCTGAAACTGGGGAAACGCCCGGTGATAGCCAGCCGTTTCGCCATCATCACCCCAGAGCGTTTCCAGGCATTGCTCCCCTGAAGCCGCGGATGCCACAATAATTAACATGACATGCAGCTTGCGCTCACCTTGAGCCTTTAGACTGACCATTCCCCATTTCACCACGGAGTTCCTCCATGGCCATCGACACCAACGACTTCAACCTCGGTACGCTCGTCACCACCTACCTGATCCCCCTCGGCTGGAAGCTCGCCGGCGCGATCGCCCTGTGGATCATTGGGGGATGGGTCATCAACCTGATCGGCAACCTGTCCAACCGCGGCATGACCCGCCAGAAGGTCGAACCCACGCTGGTACGCTACGTGGAGGCGACCCTGCGCGTCATCATGCGCATCGTGCTGGTCATCGTCATCCTGTCGGTTTTCGGCATCGAAACCACCAGCTTCGCCGCCCTGATCGCGGCTGCCGGCGTCGCCATCGGGGTGGCCTGGAGTGGTCTGCTGTCCAACTTCGCGGCAGGCGCCTTCCTGATCATCCTGCGGCCGTTCAAGGTAGGCGACTTCATCAGTGGCGCGGGCATCACCGGGACAGTCAAGGAAATCGGCCTTTTCGCCACCACCATCGACCAGCCGGACAACGTGCGCACCACGGTCGGCAACAACAAACTGTTCTCCGACAACATCGTCAATTACACCCTCAACCCCTGCCGTCGGGTGGACCTCACCGCACAGATCGCCCACGCCGTCGATCCCCAGCAGGCCATGGAGCTGATCCGCGCCCGCATCGCCCGGATCCCCAACGTCCATACCGACCCGGCACCCGACGTGGAAATTCTGGAATTCAACGCCGCCGGCACCAAACTGGTCGTGCGCCCTTACTGCCACAACGACCATTACTGGCAGGTCTATTTCGACACCAACAAGGCGCTGGCCGAAGTCGGCAGCGCCAACGGATGGCCCATTCCGGCGCCGCATCAGGTTCTCCGCCAGCCGTCCTGAGCCAGATTCCGCAGTCTCGACGCCCACCGCCCGGTGGGCGTTTTTCATTCAGCAGTCAGGCTACGGCGCAAGGCCGCCAGGTGACGCAGACCTTCAATCGCGCGGCTGCCGTACCAGGAGGCCATCTCGCCATCGATCAGGCTCGCCGGCCATCCGGACAGACGCCCGACTTCGTCCACGTGCTGTTCGCGGAAACGATAGGGCTCCGACGACAGCAGAACCCGCTGTACCTCCGGTAGCCACGGCGCATCCCACTCGAAAGCCGGGTAACGGGGGACGCTGAGGACCGGGCAGGTATCCCAGCCCGCCGTCGCCAGGGTCGCGGCAATATACGTACTGCGCGCCACGGTCATCCAGGGCTCGCGCCAGATCAAGTAAAGCACCTTTTCACGAGGCGAGGCGGCGCCGACCGATCGCGCCTCGGCCAACGCCTCCGCGAATGCCACCTCCAACCGCTCCGCTTCGGCTCGACGATCAAAGATCGCCCCCAGCAGACGATATACGCTCAGATTGTCCTCGGGGACGCAGGGATGGGTCACGATCACATGGGGAACAAAACCGGCGATCTCCTCCACGCACTCCCGGCGGTTTTCATCCACATTCACGATGACATGCGTTGGTGCCAGAGCACGCAAGCGCGACAGATTCACATCCTTGGTGCCACCCACCTTCGCAACGGCCCGCAGCACTGACCGGGGATGGATGCAAAAACCGGTGCGCCCCACAAGCTGTGGCGCGAGACCGAGGTCGCAGACCAGTTCGGTAAGGGAGGGCACCAGGGAAACGATTCGGGCGGAGCCTTCATGGGGAACATGACGCAGCCCCGCCGCGTCGATCAGCATTTCATCGGAGGTCTCGGTCATCATCATCAAAGTATCGCAGGAGCAACGCCGTTATAGGAACCTGCTTGCAACCCGCCACTCTGAAAGAGCACGGCCAACGCATTGGGAGAAGAATATGAAGATCGGTGTTCCAAGGGAAACCAAGAATCACGAATACCGGGTTGGCCTGACCCCCGGCGCGGTCCGCGAAGTTGTGGCCCACGGACACGCGGTTTGGGTTGAATCCGGTGCCGGGCACGGCATCGGCGCCAGCGACAGTGACTACGAGCGTGCTGGCGCCAGGATCGCGCTGAGCGCCGAAGAGGTTTTCGAGGAGGCGATTCTGATCGTCAAGGTCAAAGAGCCGCTCCGCGACGAACGCGCCCGCCTCAAACCCCATCATCTCATGTTCACCTATCTTCACCTTGCGCCCGACCCAGGCCAGGCGGAGGAACTCATCGCCAGCGGCGTGACCGCCATCGCCTACGAAACGGTCACCGCGGCTGGAGGCGGTCTGCCGCTGCTGGCCCCCATGTCGGAGGTGGCGGGGCGGATGAGCATTCAGGCCGGTGCCGCCGCCCTGGAAAAATCCCATGGTGGCCGCGGTGTGCTGCTGGGCGGCGTTCCAGGGGTAGAGCCAGGCCGCGTGGTGATCCTGGGGGGTGGCACTGTCGGCAACAACGCAGCCCATACCGCTGTAGGCATGGGTGCGGATGTGACCATCGTGGACAAATCGCTTTCCGTCCTGCGCCACCTGGACGAAGTCTACGGGGGGCGTGTCAAAACCCTCTATGCCACCCGGGACGCGATCGAACGGCTGGTCCTCCAGGCGGATCTGGTCATCGGCGCCGTGCTGATCCCCGGGGCTACCGCGCCCAAGCTCGTCACCCGGGCCATGCTGGGGGTCATGAAACCAGGCGCGGTGATCGTAGACGTGGCGATTGATCAGGGCGGCTGCTTCGAAACCTCCCGCCCGACCACCCACGCGGACCCCACCTACCTCGTGGACGGCATCGTCCACTACTGCGTCGCAAACATGCCCGGTGCCGTCGCCCGCACGGCCACCTATGCGCTCAATGCCGCTACCCTGCCCTACGTGCTGGCCATAGCAGACAAGGGGTGGAAAGACGCGCTGAAGGACGACGCTGGCCTGCGCGCGGGGCTCAACATCTGCAATGGCAATGTGACCCATCCCCAGGTGGCCGACGCCCTTGGAAAGAAATATCTGCCCGCCATCACCCAGCTGGGCTGACCGCCCGCGTTTCGGCTACAGGGGCAGGCCGCGCGGCTTGCGCCCTGCCCGGGCAAAAAGCCGATCAAAGAGCGGGTTGGGAAGCAGGCGCAACAGCTTGGCCACCACGCCCATCTGCCAGGGGATCACGCAATAGCTGGTGCCGGCGTCGATGGCCTTCGCAAAACGGGCAGCAGCCTGCTCAACGGGCAATAAAAAGGGCATGGGGTAGGTGTTGACGGCCGTCATCGGCGTCTCGATGTAGCCGGGAGCAATGGTCACGACTTTCACCCCCGAGCCATGAAGCTCTACCCGCAGGCTTTCCAGGTACGCGATCACGGCTGCCTTGGAGGCGCTGTAAGCGCCCGCACCCGGCAGACCGCGAATACCCGCGACCGAGGCGATGCCCACCAGCCGGCCCCGCCCCGCCGCGCGCATGGGTGCCACGAAGGGCTGAAAGGTGGTCACCATGCCAAGCAGGTTCGTCCGCAGGACTCGCTCGAAGGCGGCCAGATCGTCAGCGGCTTCGGTAAGGGTACCCACTGACACACCCGCATTGGCGACCACGACCTCGGGTAACCCGAAGCGGGCGATGAAATCGGCCGCGGCGTCACCCAGAGCTACCGGGTCAGCAACGTCCAGCCCATACAGGGCGTGCGTTCCAGGGAGGCTGCGCGCCAGCGCCTCAAGGGCTGCGACGCGCCGCCCCACCAGCCCAAGGCTTGCACCGCGGCCGGCATAGTGGCGCGCAAGGGCTCCGCCGATGCCGCTCGAGGCACCGGTGATGAAGACCCGGGCGACGTGACTGGGAATTACTTGCGGCCCTGCTCGCTACGCGCCCGGGCGATCAGTTGATCGGCCACCTTCAGCGCCGCTTCATGGGAACCGGCAATGGAGCCCGAGGTGAAGTACTTGCCGTCCACGGCCAGGGTCGGCACACCCTGGATCTTGTAGTCACGGCCGAGCTTCTCGATCCGCTGCATCCCCACCTGAACGCCGAAGGAACGGTAGGCATCGGCGAACTTCTTGCCGTCCACACCCTTCTTTACCGCCCATTCCTGCGCCGCCGATTCGGTGTTGAGGGGCAGCTTGTCCGTCTGCACCGCATCGAAAACCTGCGGATGCAAGCGGGCCAGGTCACCGGTCGCCGCCAGCGTAAGATGCAGCTTGGCCAGACCGGCCAGCTGCGGATTGCCCCAGGTTACGGGAACCTGGCGGAAAACCACGTCTGCGGGAAGTTTCTTGACCCACAGTTCCAGCAGGGGATCAAAAGCCTTGCAGTGCGGGCAGCCGTAGTGGAAGAACTCAAGCACTTCCACTTTGCCCTTGATATCGGTGGGCTGGGGCGGATTGACGACTTCGAATCCTCCCCCCTGGGCGCCGGCGGGCAGGCCGAGACTCCCCAGGGCGGCAAGGGCGGACAACTGCTTGAGGACATCACGACGCTGCATTCGGGTTTCTCCTGGTTCAACCAAAGGAATCATTGAGCGGGACTGACCGGTTTTGGTTCCTTGGGCTTGATCTTGATGATGGCCGCGTTGATGCCGTTCGACGTCAGCTGCTGCCGTGCCTTGGTCATCTCCTCCTGGCCCAGATAGGGGCCGACACGAACCCGGTGGACCGTACCCTTTTCAGGCAGTTCGACCTTCTGCACGCTGGCCTCCACGCCCATCAGCGCAAGACGCGCCTTCAGGTTGTCTGCCTCGGAAGGATCTTCGAAAGAACCGGCCTGAAGGAAGAACTTTTCGGGTACCGGCGGCTTGTCGAGCAGGGCGGCTTCGGCCTTGGCCCGTTCAGCATCCCCACCGGGTTTGCCATCCGCCTTTTCAGGCTTGGCCGGAGGCGGCTTGACGACCTCCGTGGTTTCCTCGGGCTTGGTCGGTGCCGGAAGCGCATCAGAGCCCTTGGGCAAAACGTTGTAGAAATCGAAGCGCGGCTTCTCCACGGGTTTGTCGCCCGCCTTGCCCGGCAGGGCAATGGGCTCTCCACCCTGGGGCTTCGGCGGAGGCGGCGGCACGGGCCGCTCATCCTGCTTGGGCTTCTGGAAGGGGGAGGACGCCGTGAAATACAGTGCAATCCCCGCCGCCACGAGTGCGCCGAGAATCAGGCCGACAAAGATGCCGACCAGGGTACTGCCGCGGCTGCCCGATTTAGGCTTTTTGGTCTGCGGGCGTGGCTTGAGATCACGACTCATGAACGGCGGTCCGGAATTTACATGGAATCGGGAGCGGAAACTCCCAGCAGCCGCAGGCCATTGCGAATGACCTGACGCACGGCGGCGGCGAGCGCCAGGCGGGCCAGCTTGAGCCCCTCATCATCCACCAGCATGCGCTCGGCGTTGTAGTAGCTGTGGAACTCGCCAGCGAGATCCTTGAGGTAGAAGGCAATCTGATGCGGAGCGTAATCGGCCGCGGCGCTCTGGACGATTTCCGGAAAGGCGGTGAGGCGGGCGCACAGGGCCAGCTCACGCTCGTTGTCGAGGCGGGCAAGATCGGCTTCGGCCAGGTCGGCCAGCACGCCACTCCACTGACTGAGCACGGAGCACAGGCGGGCGTGGGCATACTGGATGTAATAGACCGGATTCTCATTACTCTGGCTCTTCGCCAGGTCGAGGTCGAAATCGAGATGCTGGTCGGCCTTGCGCAATACGTAGAAGAAGCGGCAGGCGTCATTGCCGACCTCCTTGCGCAATTCACGCAAGGTCACGAACTCACCGGAACGCGTGGACATGGCCGCCTTCTGGCCGTCACGGTACAACACCGCAAACTGCACCAGCGCGACATCGAGCTTCTCAGGCGGCAGGCCGAGGGCTTGGAGTGCTCCCTTCACGCGGGGGATGTAACCATGATGGTCGGCGCCCCAGATGTCGATGATGCGATCAAAGCCACGCTCGTACTTGTTGGCGTGATAGGCGATATCCGAAGCAAAGTAAGTGAAGAGGCCGTTCTCCCGCTGGACGACGCGATCCTTCTCATCGCCGAAGGCCGTCGAGCGGAACCACTTTGCCCCGTCCTGCACGTAAATGTGGCCGGCCGCTTCAAGTGCGGTGACCGCCTTCTCGACCAGCCCGGTGTCAAACAGCGAGCGCTCGGAAAACCACTTGTCGAAGGTCACCCCGAATTCCGCCAGATCTTCACGGCCATCGCCAAGCTGCTCGGTCAGCGCAAACCCATGCACCCAGGCGTAGTCCGAACCAAGCAGGTTCTTGGCGTTGGCGATCAGGGCGTCCAGGTGACCTTCCTTGTCGGCCTCCACGCCCGGCGCACCCGCCAGCACATCGGCCGCGGCCACTTTGGCAAAGCGGTCGCCGTGGGCGTCCTTGATCTGCGCCGCCATGTCCTTCACATAGTCGCCCTGGTAGGCGTTGGGCGGAAAGGCGATGGCAACCCCAAAGAGATCGAGGTAACGCAGCCACGTGGACAGGGCCAGGATGTCCATCTGACGGCCGGCGTCGTTGATGTAGTACTCGCGGGTCACCTCGAAGCCGGCAAAGTCGAGGACATCGGACAGCGAAGCGCCGTAGGCGGCCCCACGGCCATGCCCCACGTGGAGCGGCCCGGTGGGGTTGGCCGATACGTATTCCACCTGCACCTTGACCCCTGCCTTCAACCCCCGGCCGTAGGCCTCGCCCGCTGCCAGCACGGCCCCCACCACCGCGGTCTTGGCATCCGCCACCAGAGTGAAATTGATGAAACCGGCACCGGCCACTTCCGCCTTGGCGATCAGCTTGGAAGCCGGCAACTCTGCCAGCAGCAGGTTGGCCAGCTCCCGGGGATTGCGCTTGAGGGGCTTGGCAAGCTGCAAGGCCAGATTGCTCGCAAAGTCCCCGTGGCCGGCCTGTTTGGGACGCTCCAGATTGATCGGGGTTTCGGCCTGCTCGGGTGCAACGCTGAGGAGAGCGGCGCGGAGGAGGTCGGCAAGCTGGGTCTTGGAATCGGCGCTCATGGGGAATACTGCGACTAAAAGCGCACGATTATAGCCAAGCGCCGGGCAAACCGGCGGTAAGGCGGCACTTCGGCCACAACAAAGTGCGCCCGACATGACAGAAATCGACTGATTGGCATAGTGTACTGCCCGTGGAATTCCTGGCCGTCAATCGCGCCCCGATCGAAACGTGAGCATCCGCCTCCTGCACGCCTCAGCATTGATCCTTGGCGTCCTGGCCTGCCTGCCAGCGACCGCGGACTCTCCCACCCTGCGCTGGCCCCTCCCTTTACCCGCCGGCCTGCCTTGGCGCATTGTCGATCTGCGTGAGGGCAATGGCATCCGTCACGAAGAGTACATCCCGCGGGGTCAGGGTGTGGACGATTACCGGGATCGCATTCTGGTACAGCGCATGCCCTCCCAGCAGTTCAGCCCCGAGTCCTATCTGGCCCATATTTCAGCCGGGCTGCGCGCCCATTGCAATCAGATCACCACCAGCGGCCTTTTTGCGTCGGAAAGGGATGGTCTCCCCTCGGCCGCCCTGACCGTGTACTGCGCACGCTTCGACTCCCGCAGCTACGGTTACGTGGTAGCCCAGAAGGCTATTCTCGATGGCGAGCACATGTTCGTCATCGAGCGGGAATGGCGCCTGCCGGCCTACAGCATCGACGCGACCGGTCTGCCCCGTTTTGATTCCGGTGCAGCCGCCGATGATGACGCCCTCAAGAAGGAAATCCGTCAGGCCAATCGCTGGCTGGTGGAGCAGGTTCAGCCGGGCACCGTGTCCACCTCACCCGCTTCCCCGCCATTGGTGAAGCCGCAGGGCGCCAGACGCAGCCGCCACTGAAGCGCCACCGCTCCGGATCGGGCCGCGCTTTGCGCGTCCGGGCTTTCCGGGCACAATCCGCGTTTTCCTTCCCACCATCCGCCGTGCGCCTCTTCCGACTCGTCAAGATCATCTCCGTCAGCCTGAAATACGGGCTCGACCAGATGATCCTCTCCAACGAGCCGTCCGGCCGGCTGGCCTGGCTGGCGAGGCTGACGCTGTTTCGGCGGACCTTCGACGAGTCCGCTGGCGCCCGCCTGCGGCAGGCCCTCGAATCTCTCGGACCGATCTTCGTCAAGTTCGGCCAGATGCTATCCACCCGTCGTGACCTGCTGCCACCGGCCATTGCCGAAGAATTGGCGCGCCTTCAGGACCGCGTCCCGCCTTTTGGCAGTGCCGAAGCCCTCGCCCAGCTGGAGGAAGCCTACGGCAAACCCGCGGACGCGGTTTTCGCGCGCTTCGACCGCGAGCCCGTCGCCTCGGCGTCGATTGCACAGGTTCACTTCGCCCAGTTGCCTGACGGCACGGAAGTGGCCGTCAAGATCCTGCGCCCGGGCATCGCTCCGGTTATCGCCCACGACCTGGCCCTCCTTGACGTGGCCGCCACCGTACTCGAAAAGCTGTGGCCGGAAGGGCGCCGCCTGAAGCCGCGCGAGGTGGTGGCCGAGTTCTCGAAATACCTGCGTGACGAACTTGACCTGATGCGCGAGGCAGCCAACTGCTCTCAACTACGGCGCAACTTCAAGGATTCCGAACTCCTGGTGGTCCCGGAGGTGCATTGGGACTTCTGCACCACCAACGTGATGGTGATGGAGCGCATGAAAGGCGTTCCCATCTCCCAGCTTGATGCGCTGAAGGCCCATGGCATTGATCTCAAGGCCCTGTCCCGGGCGGGCGTCGAGATATTCTTCACCCAAGTGTTCCGTGACGGCTTCTTCCACGCCGACATGCACCCCGGCAACATCTTCGTCGCCACCGACGGCCCCACCCGCGGGCGCTACATCGCCCTCGACTTCGGCATCATCGGCAGCCTCAACGACTCGGACAAAAAGTATCTGGCCACCAACTTCCTGGCCTTCTTCCAGCGCGATTACCGGCGCGTGGCCCTGGCCCACATCGAAGCCGGTTGGGTGCCCCCGCACACCCGGGTGGACGAGTTCGAAGGCGCCATCCGTGCCGTCTGCGAGCCCATCTTCGACCGCCCCCTGAAAGACATCTCCTTCGGCAAGACCCTGCTGCGCCTGTTTCAGACAGCCCGGCGCTTCGAGATGGAAGTGCAGCCCCAGCTCGTGCTGCTGCAAAAAACCCTTCTCAACATCGAGGGGCTGGGCCGTCAGCTGGACCCGGACCTCGACCTTTGGAAGACGGCAAAGCCCTTTCTCGAACGCTGGATGAACGACCAGATCGGCTGGCGCGCCCTGATCCGCCACGCCCGAGACGAGGCCCCCGCGTGGGCCGCCACCCTGCCCCAGCTCCCGCGCCTCGTGCATCAGGCCCTGTCGCCCCCCCGGGACGACGGCACGCGCGCCGAACTGGCCCGGCTCGCAGCCGAAAGCCGACGCAACCGGACCTGGCTGATTGCCTGCGCCGCCCTTCTGGCCAGTCTTGCCGCCCTGGAAGCCTGGCACTGGCTGCACTGAACAAAGGGCGGTCTCCCCCGCTCCAACAGGCGTAAGGGTTCCACTTCCGGCACCAGCGACCTGTCAAAGAAAGAAGACCATGCCCGCCCCGCTCGCGCCCCCCCGTCCGGTCCGTATCATCGGTGTCGGATCCTGCCTCGGCGCCCCCATCTTCGGCCCGGCTGCTGGGCCCCGTGCCCTCAAGGATCTGTGTATCGACGCCCAACTGCGCCAACGCGGCATTCCCGCACGCTGGCAGAAACTGATGGAACCCTCGGCCCCCAAACCGCCCCAGGCGCCGCTCCAGGAGCGCCTCGGGACAGTGAGCGCCATGCTTCACGATCTGGCCGACGAAGTGGCTTCCGTCTGCCAGGAGGGGGGCTTTCCCCTCGTTCTCGGTGGCGATCACGCCATTGGTGCGGGCACCTGGCGCGGCGTGGCCCGCACGCTCGCGCCCCAGGGCAAGCTCGGCCTGATCTGGATCGATGCCCATCTGGACGCCCACACCGACCGCACAACCCACAGCGGCAATATCCACGGCATGCCGCTGGCGGCGCTGCTCGGCGTCGGCGACGAGAGCCTTACCGGGCTGCCCGGCCCGCATCTCGACCCGGCTCATCTGGTCATCGTCGGCGCCCGTTCCTGGGAACCGGAGGAAAAGGCACTGCTGGATCGGCTGGGTGTGCGGATCTTCACCATGGCGGAGGTGAGAAAGCGCGGCCTGCCCGCCGTCCTGTGCGAAGCCATGAGCATTGCCCGGCAGGGCACAGCGGGCTTTGGCGTATCGGTGGATCTCGATTCCATGGACTGCGCCGCCCTGCCGGCCACCACCTGCCTGGTCCCGGACGGGCTCGATCCGCAGACGCTGGTGGACAACCTTCATGGGTTGCGCAGCTGTGCCGACCTCATGGCCCTGGAGATCGTCGAGTACGTCCCGGAACGTGATCGCGACGGCAGCGGAGCCCGTTGGGTCAGCGAACTTGCCGCAGCAGCGCTCGGGCCGACCACGGCCAACTTGCGCCAGCGCGAGGACACCTTTGGCGCCCATAACTACGCACCCCTGCCCGTAGTCTTCACCCGCGGCCAGGGCGTCTGGCTGTGGGACGTGGAAGGGCGCCGCTACCTGGACATGATGAGCGCCTACTCGGCAGTCAGTTTCGGCCACAGCCATCCTCGGCTGGTGCAGGCTCTGGCAGACCAGGCAGGGCGTCTCGCCCTCACCTCCCGTGCCTATTCCAACGACCGTCTGCCGCTGATGCTGGAGCGCCTGTCGGCCCTGCTGGGCTATGACCGGGCGCTGCCGGTGAACACCGGCCTCGAAGCCGTCGAAACCGCCGTCAAGGCGGCCCGCAAATGGGCCCACACCGTCAAGGGCGTGCCGGATGGCCACGCCGAGATCATCGTCTGCGCCAACAACTTCCACGGCCGCTCCACCACCATCGTCAGTTTTTCGAGTGAAGCCCAGTACCGCAAGGGTTTCGGCCCCCTGACGCCGGGTTTCCGGAGCATTCCCTTTGGCGACGCGGACGCGCTGGCCGCCGCCATCACACCGCATACCGCGGCCTTCCTGTTCGAACCCGTCCAGGGCGAGGGCGGAATCGTCATTCCTCCACCAGGCTGGCTGGCCCGCTGTGCCGAGATCTGCCGTACCCACCGGGTTCTGCTGATCGCCGACGAAGTCCAGACAGGCCTCGGCCGAACGGGCCGCCTGCTCGCCTGCCAGCATGAAAACGTGCGCCCCGACGGCGTCATTCTCGGCAAGGCCCTCGGGGGCGGCCTGCTGCCCGTGGCTGCATTCCTGGCCGACGACGCCCTCATGAAAGTTTTCCAGCCCGGTGATCACGGCTCCACTTTCGGTGGCAACCCGCTTGCCTCCGCGGTGGCTGCCGAAGCCTTGGCCCTGCTCGCCGACGACAGGCTTGCCGAACGCTCCGCCGCCCTTGGCGCCCGCTTCCTGGCGCGTCTGCAGGCGATCGACAACCCCTTGATCCGTGAGGTCCGCGGACGCGGGCTGATGATAGGGATGGAGCTCGACACCCGCCGCGTCCCGGCTCGGGTTGCCGCAGAATGGATGCTGGCCCGCGGCCTAATGACCAAGGACACCCACGAGAAGGTACTGCGTTTCGCACCGCCCCTCATCGTCACAGAGGCAGAACTCGAATGGGCGGCGACGACCATCGAAGACGCCCTCGCCGACCTCGCCCGCCGCTTCCCCGCCGGAGATACCCCATGACGGAAAAACTCGACCGCCTGGTAGCCGAAGCCCGCCGCGCCGCCGACAAGCGAGCCGAAGGCTACCGGGAGAAAGCCCTCAAACTCTACCCCTGGATCTGCGGCCGCTGCGCTCGGGAATTCACCCTCGCCAACCTGCGCGAGCTGACCGTGCACCACCGCGACCACAATCACGACAACAACCCGCCTGACGGCAGCAACTGGGAGCTCCTGTGCCTTTACTGCCACGACAATGAGCACCAGCGTCAGCTGGAGGCCACCCAGGGGCAGGTTGCCGCCAAGCAACCCGGCAAGGCCGCAACCCACTCGCCCTTCTCCGGTCTGGGTGCCCTGCTCCGCAAGGACTGAGCCCTGATCACCCCGGGCGCAGGCCCTCCTCGCGCCCGCGCCCCCTCGGGAAATATGCCCCACGCAATGGCAGATTCCCTCCCACGGGCCACCCCATTCCCGGTGTTCCAGTGCTAAGCTCGCAGGCGTGAAAGCCATCCGCATCCCAGGGTTCCGATGCGCACTTCACATTCAAACGGAAAGCCGGCAGACAGCCAGAAGTTATCGTGTTGTCTGAAGGATCATCGAAAACAGCTCCCTTTTAGAGCGAGCGTTTTGAGAGGGTTGTCGTGAATAAACTTGCAACGTCCGGCATCGCCATCGCCCTTGCCGGCATGATGATCGGCTGCGCGCCGCGCTACGCGGATGTCCCCGCCCCGACCCGC
>JAEUNV010000098.1 GCA_016790385.1 Zoogloea sp. | reverse complement strand
GCTTCCTTGTATGGCCCTTCCAGTTCCTCGAAGGCTTCCTTCTTGGCGGTCTCGTCCTTCTTGTCCTTGGGCTTCTTCTTGCGGGCCGCCTCGTAGGCGTCGCGGGCCTCCTTGTAGGGATCTTCCAGTTCTTCCAGGGCGTCCTGGGCCTTCTTGTTCGCCTTCTGGGCGGCCGTCAGCTTGGCCTCCGCCTGATCCAGCGCGTCTTTCGCCACCCGGTAGGCAGCCTGGGCGGTCAGGGTCTGGGAGGTGGCCTTGGATTTCTCGTCGGTCTTCTTGTCCTTCTTTTCGGGTTCCTTGACCGCCGTGTTCTTGACGATGGCCGTGGCCAGCTGGGCGCCGGCAGTCACCGGTGCCGCCTTGAACTGGAGCCCCGCGGCCAGCCCGTCCCCCAGGGCCTTGGTGATGCTGCCCACGATGGCCAGGGCAAACATGCGCCCGTCGGCGGTGTTCTGGGCCGCCTTGGCTTCCTCGTACCAGCCCTTCACCTGGGGAATCTGCTCGGCCAGGGAGGCCTTCAGGCGTTCCTTCTCGGCCAGATCGGCCGCGATCTCCTTCTGGCGCGTCTGTGCGGCTTCCTTGGCCTTGCGCCGCAGATCCCGCGTCTGGGTGGTGTCTTCGGCGATCTTCTGGGCTTCGTCGGCAAGGCCCTTGAACGTACCCTTCAAGGTCTCGGCCGTCGTCGCCATGCTCGTTGCCACGGCCTCGCAGCGGGTCAGCCGACCCACGCAGTCCGCTTCGTAAAACCCGTACAGATCCTTGAAGGCCCCCTTCAGGATCGGAATCATCTGTGATGCCGCCTCACCGAAACTGAGCAGCGCGGAGCCCATTTCGCCGGTCTTGTCGCGCAGCTTGTATTGCAGGCTCATCACCTGGGCGCTGAGGGATTTGCCGCTCTCCGGATTGAGGAAGCCCGCCACCCCGCAGGCGGCGATGTGCAGGAGGTCGTCGGTGCGGTTGAGGTTGCGCACCAGCTTGTCGATCTCGAGGGTTTGCAGGATCTGCTCATGCGCCACCTGCACCAGGGGCGAATTGTCGTCGGGCCCGTCGATCACGTTATAGGTTTTGCCATCGAAGACGACGACGGGACTGGGCGGGGACACCACAGGCGGCACGGCAGGCACGGTATCGGACATGTCTGGACTCCGGAAATCGAGAGGGGGTATGGGAACCGGCGAGGCTCCCGGACGCTGCGCCCGGGCCACTCCCCACCGGCGGGGCGGCCCCACCGGGCCGCACTCAGGGGGGGGGGCCGTCAGCGCTTTTTCTTGTGTTTTCGGACGAGGGCCTTGATGTAATCGATGATCTGCTGCTCCCGGTCGGTCGGATCTTCCTTCAGGTCGTCGATGACCTTGATGCAGGCCGGCTCGCGCAACTCGTTGCCATACAGCAACTTGGTGTGGTGATGACGGGTGTCGGTGAAGTCGATGCCACCGCCATGCTCATGAATATGCGGCTCTCCTGTGTCCGGATAGAACTTGTCTCCCATGACGCTCTCCTGGTTGGGGTTGAGGGTGTGTGACATTTTGTTACGAATGCATGCAGTGTAGACACCCCTTATCGAAATTCAAGCATGACATTGGGGGCACGGCGGCCTTCACCCGGATACGCGGAGTGCGTTTAAGTATTGAAATCAAATCATTGAATTAAATAGATAAATTCATATTTAGGCGGGCCGATCCGGCACGCTGGAGGGCATCTTGCGCGGCTGTCGCAACTTCCGGCTCACCATGAAGCCCGTCGTGCCCCTGTTGGTCCCGGTCGGCTCCGGTAGTTGGCCGTGGAATATTCAATCCGCAGCGCGCCGCCATCCCGGCGGCGTTGCCACCGCCCTCCGCCCGGGCGTCCCGAACCTCGGGCCGCCCGGGTGGGCCGGAGGCGCAACGCCCCGGCCCATCCCGGCCGTGGCCTAGACCGGCCAGGGCGGCGTGCGGCCCTGGTAGGTCAGGATCAGCACCAGATCGTCGATCTCCTCGTTGGCAAGCCGCGCCCGCATTTCGGGCGTGTCGGGCAGGTTCAGGGTCCAGTGTCCGAGCGGGGACTGCCCCAGCAGGGGAATCCAGGCGCTGCCGCTGCCGCGCCGGGTGCTGATCAGCCCATCCACGCTGCCGCCTACCGTGCCGCCCACGCCGATGGTCCCCCCGTCCGGCGTCAGCATGAGCCGGACCGGACCCAGTTC
>JAEUNV010000085.1 GCA_016790385.1 Zoogloea sp. | reverse complement strand
GCGACCGTCACCAAGGCCAGCAGGATGTTCACCGCGTTCTGCGCCGGCAGCCGGAAGGCCTTCTTCATGACCCCCTGGAGCTTCGCCCAGGCCACCACCGAACCCGAGAAGGACACGGCACCGATCAGCGCACCCAAAGTGGCCAGCAAGGTGACCACGGTGCCATGCATTTCACCCCGGGCGAACTCGACGGCGGCAATCGCGGCAGCAGCACCACCGCCCATGCCGTTGTAGATGGCCACCATCTGCGGCATGTCGGTCATCGCGACCTTCTTGCCGGAGATCCACGCCACCGCCCCCCCCAGGGCAATGGCAATGACCATCAGGGCAAAGTTGTTCATGCCCGGGGTGAGGAAGGTGACGACGGTGGCCAGCACCATGCCAACACCGGCCCACACGATGCCCTTGCGTGCCGACACCGGCGAGCTCATGCCCTTCAAGCCGAGAATGAACAGGATCGCGGCGACGAAGTAGCTCGCGTCAATCAACCACTTGATCGCCATTACTTCTTCTCCTTTGCCTTGAACATGGCCAGCATGCGCTCGGTCACCACGTAACCGCCCGCCGCGTTGGCCGCCCCGAGCAGCACGGCGACAAAGCCGATGGCCTGCTCAAGCGGGGTTTCCGCCTGGCCGAGGGCGATCATGCCGCCCACCAGAACCACGCCGTGCACAAAGTTGGAACCGGACATCAAGGGCGTGTGCAGGATCACCGGCACACGGGAGATGACTTCATAGCCGGTAAAGGCCGCCAGCATGAAAATGTAAAGTGCAAGCATTCCATCCATGGGAAGCCCTCCTCAGAGTCCGAGCGCGGCCTTGACACCCGCGTGACGAATTTCGCCCGCGTGGGTCAGGCATGCGCCGGACAGCACCTCATCCTCCCAGTCCAGGGCCAGGGCCCCGTCCTTGATGAAGGGCGAGATGAAATTGAACAGATTTTTGGCGTACATCTCGGAGGCATGCACCGGCATGCGGCTGGGGATGTGGGTCGGGCCGATGATCAGCACCTCTCCCACCCAGGTCTTCTCTCCCGCCACGGTACCGGCCACATTGCCACCGGTCTCCGCAGCCATGTCCACCACCACCGAACCGGGCTTCATGCGTGCCACCATCTCCGCGCTGACGATGACCGGCGCCTTCTTGCCGGGGATCGCCGCCGTGGTGATCAGGGCATCGCACTCGGCAATGGCCTTGCCCAGCTTGTCGGCCTGCTGGCGTTTCTCGTCGTCCGTGAGTTCGCGGGCATAGCCTCCCGTTCCGGCGGCCGACACTCCGGTATCGACAAACTTGGCCCCCAGGGACTCAACCTGCTCACGGGTTTCCGGGCGTACATCGTAGCCCGACACCATCGCACCCAAGCGTTTGGCGGTGGCAATGGCCTGCAATCCGGCCACGCCGGCGCCGATCACCAGTACTTTGGCCGGACGGATGGTTCCGGCCGCATAGGTAAGCATGGGGAAGAACTTGGGGCTGTGATCCGCCGCAATCAGCGCACATTCATAGCCCGCCACGGCCGCCTGACTGGATAGGACATCCATGCTCTGGGCGCGGCTGATGCGCGGCAACAGCTCCAAAGCGAAACAGGTGATCCGTTTCTGGAGCAGCATGTCGATACGCTCGCGGCTGGACCACGGCTGCTGCAAGCCGACCAGGACGGCACCCGCCTTGAGCTGGGCGAGGGCGTCCAGCCCCAGGGGCTGAACCTGCAGGATCACATCGGCCTTTTGCAGGACGGAAAGGGGTTCCGCCGACAGCTCGGCCACCCCGAAATCTTCGTCCCGGTAGTAAGCCGTTTCGCCGGCACCGACCTGAAGCTGCAACACAGCCCCAAGTCCTTGATATTTCTTGGCTACGTCGGGGACAAGCGCAACACGACGCTCACCCGGCGCAAGCTCTTTGGTCACACCGATGACCAGAGGCATGGAACCTCCTAAGTGGGTAGTTGGAATTCTGTTATCGTCGCGAGAGGGTTTCGGCGACAAGACACCCTGGTTGGCAATGCTCCGGCTGATTCCCCGGAAAAACCACCCGGATCATGATTGAAACTCGGACATCTCTTCCGAAAAACACGAAAAAGATGCGAAAGTCTAGCAAAAAACGAACCCGTCTCCCCCGGAAATTGGGTCTCCCTCCCGGCTCGCTGGTGCATGTTGGCGAGATCAAGACCGACAAGCCCAGCATCACCCTGATCGAATTCGATGCCCAAGGCGTCAGCGAGACACACTTCGACTCCCTCGAAGCCTCCCGACAGCACCAGCCGAGCCGGGGAAAATTATGGCTTAACGTCCACGGCCTTCACGACCCCGCCGTGATGGCCGAAATCGGGCGGCGCTTCAAACTGCACCCCCTGATTCAGGAGGATATCCTCAATACCCAGCAGCGCCCTAAGAGCGACGAGTTCTCCGACTACATCTACATCGTTGCCCGAAGCTTTGACTTTGACGCCGAAAGCAAGAGCCTCAATTCCGATCAGGTCAGCATTGTCCTCGGCCGCAACTTCGTGCTGACCTTCCAGGAGCGCGCGACCGGTAACTTCGAAGCGGTACGCGAACGCCTGCGCGCCGAAAACGGCGCCATGCGCAGCCATGGCTGCGACTATCTGGCCTACGCGCTCCTCGACACGCTCGTCGACCGCTACTTCGTAATGCTCGACCACCTCACCGACCAGGCCGAGGATCTGGAAGAGAGGGCATTGAACAAGCCCAACCCCGCCCTCCTCGCCGAGATCAACCGGGTCAAGCACGAGGCCCTGCTCCTGCGTCGGGCCCTGTGGCCCCTGCGCGAAGTGCTCAACAGCCTGTCACGGGTCGATAACGGCTTTTTCACATCGGATACGCGCCTTTACCTGCGGGACATCTACGACCACACCGTTCATGTGCTCGAATCCCTCGAATCCGTGCGGGATCTGCTGGCCGACCTCCTCGACATCTACCTTTCCAGCGTCAGTAATCGCCTCAACACCGAGGTCCGCATCCTCACCGTGCTCACCACCCTGTTCATGCCCGCCACGTTGATTGCCGGCATCTTCGGCATGAACTTCCGACACATGCCCCTGCTGGACGATCAAGATGGCTTCAGGCTGGCACTGGGGATGATGATCGGCGCCGCGACCGCGATGGCCGCCGCATTCTGGCGGAGAAACTGGCTGAAGACGCGCTAGCCGCCCAGCGGCGGATAATCGGTGCGTGGGCGATTGGGCACTTCCACCAGCTTGACGATGGCCAGGGAAATATTGTCCCCGCCCCCCCGCGCACGCTGGCGAGCCAACTCGATCAGCGAAGAAGCGGCATCCCGCGGGGACTGACTGGCGAGGATGGAGCCCGCCTCCTCCTCGCCGATATATGCCCACAACCCGTCCGAACAGAGGAGGAAGGCATCGCCCCCGACCAGTGGGGAAACATGCCCAACGTCCACCCGGGGTTCCCGCTCGGAACCAAGGCAGGACAGCAACACGTTGCGGTTGGGATGACGCAGGGCACCCTCGGAATCAAGGCGCCCCTTACGCACCAGTTCCTCGACGAGCGAGTGATCGGAGCTGCGCGTCACCAACGCCCCCGAGCGGAAATGGTAGAAACGGGAATCACCGCAATGCGCCCAGTCAGCCCGATCCGGCTGCATCATGAAGACGACGGCAGTGCTGTGGGGGTCCTGCTCACTGGTGAAACGGGTCAGCTTGATGACGATGTGGGCTTCGCCGATGATGCTGCGCAACAGATCAGGGGCGCTCTCGGATGCCGGCGCGTAGGACTCGAAGTTCTGACGAGCCTTCAGGATGACCTGCTCCGCCGCCATGGCTCCACCCGAATGCCCGCCCATCCCGTCGGCGAGCACCGCCATCAGCGTGCCTTTGCGGTTTGGATGGGCAAAAACAGCGGCACGATCCTGCTGCTCGGTCCGGTCGCCCGTGTGCTTGGCCACACAGGCTTCCGCCTGGTAGCGCTTCTTGGCACTCGTCGTGTCCGGGTCGGACAGGGATGAAAAGTTGGGATTCAGCATGATTCACCACGGGCCGGCAAAGCGCTGACCATGGCATTGAACGCGGGCGTTCCGGCCGGCCGCACTACGGGGCACAGATCGGACCGGAAGAAATGACAATCAAATTTCGGCATTCAGGCGATGAAGGGCTCGCACCGAGCAGTGCAAACACTCTGGCTGTCTAACATGAAAAGAAGTGCTTCAAGAGTTTAACGATTAATTTCGATCATGAAGAGGACACCCTTTGTCTTTCAGGACATGTTCGTGATTTTTTCATCAATCAACTCAATCCAATGTTGAACGCTTAAGCTTGCACCAGTGCGAAGATGCATTATGCAACCAATGTTGGCCGAGGCGATCCGCTCGGCCTGACCTGCTTCTAGGGCTGCAAGCTTGTCGTCGCGCAAGCGGCGGGACAAGGACGGTTGGAGCAGTGAGTAGGTGCCCGCCGATCCGCAACACAAGTGGGCATCCGGCACAGAAACGAGCGCGTACCCGGCCGACTGAAGCAAGCCCTCCACCACGCCCCTGATCCGCTGGCCATGCTGAAGACTGCATGGCGCATGGAAAGCCAGCTTCTGGGCAGGCGCATCGCCACGGCACGGAAGCATGACACTCTGAAGCGCCGGCGCCTCGGCCGCCAGAACCTCCGCCGGGTCACGGGTCATGGCCGCCACGCGGGCCGCCTTTCCGGCGTAGGCCGGATCGTCCTTGAGCAGGTAGCCATAATCCTTGACCTGCACGCCGCAACCCGAGGCTGTCACAACAATGGCCTCGATCCGCCCGGCGTCGATCTCCGGCCACCAGGCATCAATGTTGCGCCGCGCATCGTTTCTGCCACCGTCGTGGTCATGAAGATGAAAGCGGACAGCACCGCAACAACCGGCCGAGGGTGACTCCACGAGCGAAATGCCCAGTCGATCCAGCACCCGAGCCAGGGCGGCGTTGATCGACGGAGACAGGGAAGGCTGGACGCAGCCAGCCAGGGCGATCATCCGGCGGACATGGCGCGGAGCGGGCCAGCGGCCCGCAGGGGCCGCATCGGGCACTTTCTCCCCCAGCACGCGGGGCAACATTGACTTGAACAGGCGCCCCACTCTTAAAGCCCCGCCAAACATCGCACTGCTCGGCACAACACCTTTAAGCGTCTCACGCATCAAGCGATCTGCCCCCTGGCGCGGCACCTGCTGCTCCACCACACGGCGGCCAATGTCAGCCAGACGGCCGTATTCCACCCCTGAAGGACAGGTGGACTCACAGGCCCGGCAGCTCAGGCAACGGTCCAGATGAAGGCGGGTCCTCTCTGTCGCAGGCCGCCCCTCCAGCACCTGCTTGATCAGATAGATCCGCCCCCGCGGACCGTCCAGCTCATCACCGAGCAGCTGGTAGGTCGGGCAGGTGGCCGTGCAAAAGCCGCAATGCACGCACTTGCGCAGAATCTCCTCGGCCTCACGGCCTTCGGCGGTGTCACGGATGAAATCGGCGAGATGCGTCTGCATGCCTAGATGCCCTCGTACAAGCGGCCGGGGTTGAAGATGCCGGCCGGATCGAACGCATTCTTGAGATTGCGCTGAAGCGCCAGCATGGAAGGTGTCAAGGGATGAAACACCGCGCCATCCCGGGCCCCATCGCGGAAAAGGGTGGCATGCCCGCCCAGCGCCGCCACCTGCGCCCGCAAGCGTTCCGGCGCCAGATGGGAACGCAGCCAGCGCTGAGCCCCACCCCACTCCACCAGCTGGGCACCGTCGAGCTCCACAGCGAGGGCATCGCTGGGTAGCGAAAGGCGCCACAGGGGAGACGGCGAGTGCCCAGGAGCAAAGAAAGCGTCGGAGTGCTCACGCAAACCACTCCAGCGCGCAGCCGCAAGCTCATCGGCAATACGTTCTCCCCCCAGGCGCGCGATCGCGGCATCGACAGCCGCCGCCGCGCCTGAAAGCCGCACATCCAGGATGCCACCACACCAAGCGCTGGCTGAGATCGGCAGTGGCTGCCCACCCCACACGTTGAGCTGGTGCAAGGCCGCAGCCTCCCCCATCTCGAACCGCAGGCTGGCCTCGGCCACCGGCTTTGGAAGAACCTTCAGGGACACATCGACGATCAGTCCGAGGGTGCCAAGGCTACCTGCCAGCACCCGGGATACATCGTAGCCGGCAACGTTCTTCATTACCTCGCCGCCAAACCGCAGCACTTCGCCTCGTCCATCGACCATGCGAACACCCAGGATGAAATCCCGCACGCCACCTACCGCCGCCCGCCGCGGCCCGGCCAGACCGGCGGCAACGCAGCCGCCCACCGTGGCCCCGGACCCGAAATGGGGAGGCTCGAAAGCCAGCATCTGCCCCTGGGCCGCCAACTCGGCCTCCAGCTCCCGCAGGGGCGTTCCGGCACGCACCGTCACGACCAACTCGCTCGGCTCGTAGTTGATGATGCCGCGACAGTCGCGGGTATCGAGGGGTTCGCCCTGCTCAGGCCGGCCATAGAAGTGCTTTGTTCCTCCGCCCCGAAGGCACAGGGCCTGGCCACGCGCGGCGGCCAGCCGAATGCGTTCACTCCACTGCCGAATCAGATCGTCCACGCTCGTCCGCCCCTCGTTTCACGTCTGCCTGCCTGTCCTCCCGGCGCCGCTGCACCAGCCGGCCAGCCGTCCGCAAGCCCATCCACGTGCCCACCAGGGACAGCACCGGGACGGCCACAAACAGGAACTGCAACCATTCTTCGGAAATCATGTGCGTTCCGTGATCATCAGAAACGCGGCAACTCAGGGTGCGCCACCGGCTGACCAGCCCCCATCCGTTCACGCCCGTATTCGGCACAACGGTTGAGGGTGGGGATGGCTTTGCCCGGGTTGAGCAGCCCCGCCGGATCAAATGCTGCCTTGACCCGGTGAAATGCCGCGATTTCAGGCGTAGAGAACTGGCTGCACATCTGGTTGATCTTCTCGATGCCCACCCCATGCTCTCCGGTGATGGTGCCCCCCAGCGCCACCGACAGCTCCAGAATCTCGGCACCGAAGGCCTCGGCCGTATGCTGGTCACCAGGTTTGTTCGCGTCGAAAAGGATGAGAGGGTGCAGGTTGCCGTCGCCGGCATGAAAAACGTTGATGCAGCGCATGGCGTATTTCGTCTCCATCACCTGGATGGCCTGAAGCATTTCACCGAGACGCTTTCGGGGGATCGTCCCGTCCATGCAGTAATAATCCGGAGAGATCCGCCCCGCCGCCGGAAAGGCAGCTTTGCGCCCGGCCCAGAAACGCAGGCGCTCGGCCTCGTCCCGGGACACGCGGATCTCCGTGGCACCGCTCTGCTCGAGCAATGCCCGCACCCGCCCGACTTCTTCGGCAACCTCCTCGGGCGTACCGTCCGATTCGCAAAGCAGGATGGCCTGGGCTTCGAGGGGATAGCCCGCATGCACAAACTCCTCGACTGCCGCCGTGGCGGGCTGGTCCATCATCTCCAGCCCTGCGGGAATGATGCCGGCGGCGATGATACGGGCCACGGCATCCCCGGCTTTGACCACATCGTCAAAGGCCGCCAGCACGCACCGGGCCAATTGGGGCCGGGGTGTGAGCTTGACCGTGACTTCGGTGACCACCGCCAGCATCCCCTCCGAGCCCGTGACCAGGGGCAGCAAATCGTAGCCCGGTGCATCCAGCCCCAGGCTGCCGAACTCCACGATCTCTCCGTTGATCGTCACACCCCGAACCTTCAGCAGGTTGTGGATGGTCAGACCGTACTTGAGGCAATGCACGCCGCCCGAGTTCTCGGCCACATTGCCGCCGATGGTGCAGGCAATCTGGGACGAAGGATCAGGGGCGTAATACAAGCCATGGGGCGCCGCCGCCTCGGAGATGGCCAGGTTGCGCACCCCGGGCTGAACCACTGCCCGGCGGGCGTGCGCATCGATGGCAATGATCCTGTTAAGGCGCGCGAGGGACAGCACGACGCCGAAACGGTGAGGCTGAGCGCCGCCGGAGAGGCCTGTCCCCGCACCCCGAGCCACCACCGGCACCCCCTGATCCGCGCAGATCCGGAGGATAGCCACCACCTGCGCCTCGGTCTCGGGTAACACCACGACCAGCGGCAACTGGCGCAGGGCCGCCATGCCATCACATTCGTAGGGGTGTAGATCCTCAGGGTCGTGGAGCACACTGGCCGCAGGCAGCACGCCAAGCAGGGCCTGCACAAGGCGGTGCACATCCACGCGGGAGAAATCCTCCTCCGTCCGGCCGAACCCGGGAATGGCAGATTGCTCACCCATCAATTCACCTCCTCGCCCATATCGTCCCCGTGAACGCCCTGCGACATTGCCAGAACCACCCCCAAGCGCCGTGCGGCCTGGACGAGATGCCGCCGGGCCGCCCGCCCTGCGGCAACCGGGTCTCCTGCCACGATGGCCGAATACACGGCCCGATGTTCGTCCTGGGCGGCTCCCGCCAACCCCCGCACAATCCCTTCCTGGCTCCAGGTCGGCGCCCGGGACGCGGAAAACGCATCGCTGACGAAAGCCACGAAGCGGCCGATCAGGGGATTCCCTCCGGCCACTGCAATGGCACAATGAAAATCATCATCGGCACGCACGCCGTCAGCACCGCGGGCAACCGCCTCATCCATGCGCGCAAGGGCCGCCTCCAAGGCCTGGAGGTCCGTCGGTGTCCGTCGCAGCGCCGCCCGCTCGGCCGCGGCCGCCTCAATGATGAGCCGCAACTCGAAGATATCCTCAACTCGATGGGCTCCAGCAGGCAGTCCAGCATCCATCCGGAACACTCCTGCCCCCAGACGGCAGGCGACATAAACCCCCGATCCCTGCCGGCTTGCCACCAGGCCGTCGGCCTTGAGCCGGGCAATGGCCTCGCGCACCACGGCCCGGCTGACAGCAAAGTGCTCTGCCAGACGAGCCTCAGCGGGCAGCTTCTCGCCAGGAGCGAACTCACCGCTGCGAATACGCTTTTCCAGCACTGCCCCCACCTCCTCCGAGAGGCGATGGGGACGTGAGATGCGCGGGAGGGGAGCAGCGCTCATTGGTCTACTTGTCTGACAACTTCCGCGCAGTCTAGAAGAGCCCACCGCCTAAGGCAAAGATTCGTTCATCGGCGTCGCAAACTCAGGTCGTCTCGGGTAGGGCGCAACACCACGACGGTGGCGCTGGAAGTGAGCCACCCAGGCAAGCCCCGCCAACGCCCCCAACGATGGGCCAAGCTCCTGATGCCTGCCGGAAGAATCGCAACGGATCAGTCAGGAAGTGCGCCTTGAAAATAGTGGAGAACGATCACCTGCCCATCCACTCCAGGGAGGCTTCAGTGAGCCCAGTTGGCGCGTACTCCGCACCCACCCATCCCGGGTAGCCTATTGCGTTCAGATGGCGGAACAGGAAAGCGAAATTGATCTCGCCGGTACCTGGTTGGTGACGCCCGGGATTATCGGCAAATTGGACATGCCCAATCCGCGGCAAATGCCTGGTCAGGGTAAGGGCCAGTTCGCCCTCCATCACCTGAGCATGAAAGATATCGTATTGCAGAAGCAGGTTGGAGCGATCCGCTTCATCCAGTATGGCGAGAGCCGACGCGCTACGGTCCACCAGAAAGCCGGGCGTGTCGCGGCTATTGAGAGGCTCCAGCAGCACCTGCCGACCGGCCGGCTTCAAGCTATCAGCGGCAAAGCGCAGATTACCGATCAGGGTGTCGCGAAGAACAGCCTCGGCGATGCCCACCGGACGCAGCCCGGCCAGACAGTTGATCCGCGGGCACCCCAGCGCCTCAGCCCACCCTGCCGCCTTGTCGACCCCAAGGCGAAACTCGGCGACCCTTTCGGGCAGACAGGCGATACCGCGCTCGCCCGCCGCCCAGTTGCCCGCCGGAAAGTTGAACAGCACCACCTCCACCCCGGCCCGGCACGCCGCATCGGTCACCTCGTCCATGGGAAAATCGTAAGGGAAATGGAACTCCACGCCCGAAAACCCGCAGGCGGCGGCAGCTGAAAAACGGTCGAGAAAGGGGCGATCCAGAAACAGGAAGGACAGATTGGCGGAGAATCGGGGCATCGAAGGAACCCTGGGGGCGGATGAATATGCCCCGATCTTACCGCCCCAACCGCCGCGAGGTGTGGTCAACAACGCGTCGGGGGCACACGATCAAACGCGAACTCGGACTTCCCCAATGCCGCCCGGGCGATCCGGATGGGCAAAATGCGCGCAAACAGGGCGCAACGCCCCACTTCCGCGGGGGATTGGCTTCACGCGCGACCACCCGAAGGGGGCCAAGCCCCGACGCTCCATGAGTTATCATGCGCGACTTGATCAAAAAACAAAGCACACCCCACCAATGATCCGCAAACTGCTGCGCCGTGTATTCCGCCGCGCCGCACCCGCCAACACCCCTCCCGAACCCGCTGTGATTCCGGTGACCCGC
>JAEUNV010000162.1 GCA_016790385.1 Zoogloea sp. | reverse complement strand
TCTTCTGCGATGGGGGAAGAAGCAAGGTTGGCTGTGGTTTCGAGAATGTTGGGCTGAAGATTTACCCACCCCAGAAAGCGAAAAGCCCCGGTGAACCCACCGAGGCTACGACGCCGACCGGGAACCCCCAATCCACTTAGGGTTTAATTTTAGTTTAAACGGGCAGAAAAAACGCGAAAAATTCACGGACAGAACGATGACCGAAGACCAGCTCGAACACGAAGCCCTCGGCTGGCTTGCCGAGGTGGGTTACACGCCGCGCTACGGCCCGGACTTGGCACCGGACGGAGAACACCCCGAGCGCGACGGCGAAACCCTGGGCGACTTTGCCCGCCTGATCTCCGGCCAGCTTCGCCTGCCGGAAGCACAGGCCGAACTCGAAAGCGCACGCCCATGAGCAACCCGGAGGAAGATGTGTGGCGACGCTTTGAACGGGTCTTTCCGGTCTTCTGGCAACAGTATCGTCCCCATGCCGATCGCTGCCTGTTCGTATTCAATGGCGGCGAGTCGTTCCTGGCGGTTGCAGAATCGACAGGAGATGTATGGACGATCTACGATAGCCACGTCTGGAACGCCTTCCAGCGCTTTATCAACGGTGGTGAGCATGAAAACGGCAAACACTGAACGCTGGTCGGCGGAGCTGGTTCGTATCGGCAATCAGGCCGTGCGCGAGGCGCAAACCCGGAATCGGCAACTGGGTATCCCCAATTGGTATTCCCTGAACGGCAAGCTCGTCAGTGACGCCCCGCAAGTTCCGATCGAGCCCGCACCGGGGGCGAAAGCACGCTGACGGCAGGTTTCTCCATGACCGAGGACCAGCCCGAACACGAAGCCCTCGGCTGGCAGAGGTGGGTTACACGCCGCTCCACAGCCCGGCGCTGGCACCACCCAGACGGCGTCCTCAGATGTTGCCATGCCTGAAAAGTACCGAATCCAGTCCATCGTTGAGCGCCCATTTGTCCTCCAGACGCTTCGGCACTTAAGACCCGTATTCGCTGAGCTTGCGCGAAACAAGCAGACGACCGGATTGGGGCAGATTACGGTTGCGGACTTGAAACAACTCGTGTGGTCAAGCCTCCCTTGCCGCTGCTACTTCGATGGAATGAGGTTGTTTCGCCGCTACTGGACGGAGCTTTCTTGATTCAGCAGCAAGCCGAACCCCTCGCCACCCTCCGCGACACCCTGCTCCCCAGCGGGAACTCCGCCTAACTTTGCCTGACGGAGTTAGCGAACCAAGATGAGGAAACCGTTCGATGAGCATCCCCGATAGCGCGCAGATCATTGCCCTGCTGGAAAGATTGAAGGATGTACCCGCCGACGATCTAGAAAGCCATTTTCTCGACTTCAAACCCTGGGAGGATGCAAAGGCGGCGCTGAAATTTGCCTGTGAATACGCAGCCTGTTTTGCCAATGCCAATGCCGATGGCGGTGTGCTTGTCTTTGGGGTGGCAGACAAAGTCGTAGGCCAGGCGCAGGCGATCGTCGGGGCTAAGGGGTACGATCCAGACTTGCTCCGGCGCCAGATTTTCAACGGCACTCGGCCGGGCATAGACGTCGAAGTCGAGGAGATCGCCGTTCAGGAAGGCACTGGCAGACTGCTGGTGGTACGTGTTCAGGCTGGCAAGCAAAAGCCTTACGGCACCACAGCAGGGCTTTATAAACAGCGGGTTGGTAAGAACTGCATGCCGCTCGACCCAATTGCGTTTCAGCAATCCCAGGTGCGTACCGCGGCCCTTGATTGGAGCGGAGCCCCAGCCAAAGGTCTTACCATTCAAGACCTCGACCCACTTCAGATTGAGCGCGCACGCCGCATCTTGCGGAGCAAGGCGCCTTCATCCGGCCTCATTGGTTTGCCCGACATCGAGTTCCTGCAAGGGTTGGAGGGCATTCGGGGAGGCCAGGTGACACACGCGGGCATGATCCTGTTTGCACGGCAGGAGGTGCTCTCGGCGCATTGCCCCCAGGCGCAGTTTCACTATGTGCTGCACGACAGCGAAACGAGCGTAGCCCGCAACGACATCGAACGCCTGCCCTTGCTTGAGGCCGTTGAACGGATCGAACAGATCTTCCAGGGTCCACTGAACCCCGAACAGGAAATCGAGGTGGGCTTGTTCAAGCTGCGCATTCCCCAGTTTCCGCTGGAGGGGGTACGCGAAGCGGTGCTCAATGCCCTGACTCACCGGGACTACCAGCACCCCGGTGAGATTCTGGTACGCCACTCAAAGCAGGAACTGGTCGTCACCAGCCCGGGCGGGTTCATTGATGGCATCACGCCAGAGAACATCCTTCGCCACGAGGCGGTGCCTCGAAATCGGACGCTTGCCAATGCGTTGGTGAAATTGCGTCTGGTGGAATCATCCGGCATCGGACGCAAGCGGATATTCAGATCAGCGTTGGTTTACGGCAAACGGCGCCCTGAATACACGACAGATGGGCATGCGGTGACGCTGAAGATTTTCAATCAGGGAACGCATGAGGCGCTCGCACGCCTCGTGGCCAAGCTGGATGGCCAAGGCGCCGAGGTCGGTCTGGATCAGCTGCTGGTGCTGGATGCACTGCGTGGGCAGGATTACATCGACGTCAGCCAGGCATCAGAGGTGCTGCAGCTCTCGCGGGAAGATGCCCGTCGCGTGCTTGACGGCATGTGCCTCCCTCCACTGAACCTGATCGAACGACGGGGCTATTCATCATCGGCTACATTCCATCTTGCCAAAGGGGTGGCGAAGGATCTGAAGGGCAAGGCCGCCTACACAAAGGCCAGAGGTCTCAATCCAGTCAGATACGCGGAGATGGCTCGGGAGTATCTACGCGATCACAAACGCATCACCAACACGGATCTGCGCGAACTGCTCGGTTTGGGAGACTCCGCATCTGCACAGGTTGAGGCATCACGTTACTTGAAGAAGTGGAGCCAGGATGATGGCTTCCTGGAGCGGCAAGGCACTGGAAACAAGATCTTCTATGTCCAGAAAAAACACGCTTAGCAAGTGCTTAGCAAACCGGCGGATGCGTTTAAGAAGACCATAAAACACAATAAAAACAACATCCTAAACAAGTAATCACCAAGCTGACTGCTAAGAAGGCTCCCACTAATGACCGAAGACCAGCTCGAACACGAAGCCCTCAGCTGGCTGGCCGATGTGGGTTACACGCCGCTCCGCGGGCCGGAGCTGGCACCGGACGGCGAACACCCGGAGCGCAGCAGCTACCAGCAGGTGCTGCTGGTGGAGCGCCTGCGCGCGGCCATCGCCCGCCTCAACCCGCAGCTCACCACCGCGGCGCGGGAAGACGCGCTCCAGCAGGTGCGCGACCTGGGCATCCCCGCGCTGCTATCGGCCAACCGGCGTTTTCATCAGTTGCTGATCACCGGCGTGCCGGTCGAGGTGCAGTGTGGCGGCGAAACCCTGGGCGACTTTGCCCGCCTGATCGACTGGGCTGACCCGTCGAACAACGA
>JAEUNV010000153.1 GCA_016790385.1 Zoogloea sp. | reverse complement strand
CGACTTTGACCGCGCCCTGAGCCTGGAATGCGTGATGCCCCTGCTCGGCTACCGTGGTCTGATGAAGAATGGCGTGGAAATCCCCTCGAACCTGTTCTTCCAGCTCGCCACCTGGCACACCATCAACTTCGCCTACACCCGCCAGGCCTTCGCCGATTTCCAACACATCTACCGGGACGCGGCGGCCCGCAGAGAGCTGGATCGCCTGGCGCGCCTGATCGGCCAGCGGGAGGGACATTGGCTGGCCCTCCAGGTGGAGCAGGCAAAGATCGACCTGTCCTCGGGCGTCACCACCGTGCTAGAGCTCGACCGGCTCGAAGCAGGCCTCACCCACAGCATCAGCCGTGAAGACTTCAGCTCGGCCACGCGCAACCTCGTGGAACGAGTGGCAGCAACCGTTGGAAACCTGCTGGATCAGGCGGGTGTGGCCCGGGAAAAGGTGGACACCCTGTACTTCACGGGTGGCGCCAGCGGCGTTCCCCAACTCAGGGCCCGCATTGCCACCGAACTCCCGCAGGCGCGATGCGTTGAGGGTGATCTGTTCGGCAGCATCGGTGCCGGCTTGGCCATGGAGGCGGCCCGACGTTACGGCTGAGGGGAAATATCGCTCTCCGATTCCGCCGCCAGCACGCTGCAATCACGCCCGCCATCCTTGGCCTGATAGAGGGCCGCGTCGGCCTGCGCCAAACTCTCCTCCAGGCCTCTCCCCGTTGCATCGGCGAGGCCAAAGCTCACCGTCACGGCCAGAATGCTGTCATCGGGCAACACCAAAGGTGACTCACCCAGACGCTGACGCAGCCGATCGGCAAGCCGCAGCGCCTCGTCCGGCGTGGTCTCGGGAAAGATGAAGGCAAACTCCTCTCCCCCAAAACGCCCCACCCTGTCGGTCTCCCGGAGCGTTTCCTGCACGACCGCGGCAAAGCGCTGCAACACCTGATCCCCGACCGCGTGGCCGAACCGGTCGTTCACCTGCTTGAAGTGATCAAGATCGGCAATCCCCACCGTGATCGGACGGCCATAGCGTCGGGCGCGGGCCATCTCCTCAGCGGCCTGCCCCAGGAAGTGGCGCCGGTTGGGCAGACCCGTGAGGCTGTCGGTGGTCGCCAGACGCTCCAGCTTGAGGCGAACCTCCTCGTTCTCGCGCAGCGTGGCATCGAAGCGGACGATGGCCTCCTCCACGGCGTGGATCTCGGCCATGGAGGACGAGCTCAGGAGCGGCAAGGCACCCCGCCCATCAAGGCTGATCAGGACGCGATGGATGCGTTGCAGGGGCTGGATGAGATAGCAGCGGAGGATGAACAGAAAGCTGGCCACGAAGACCGCCACCAGCACAACGTTGAGCAGGAGCTTGTAGCGCGTCTGTTCAACCGCCTCGGACATGCGGTCAAGCTCAAGACTCACCCTTTTCCCGCCTTCCACGGACAGGTCGTCGGCAAGCAGGCGAAGGCGCCGGGAAAGCTCATCCCAGACCTTCATGTCCGGAGGATCGGCGCTCGCCGCCGAGTTTGTCAGAAACGCCTCGACCTCCTTCGCCAGGCTCGCGGTGCGGGGGTCTTCCGACATGCCCGGATGGGCCGCCAGAATGCGGACCACCAGCAGCGCATCGTTGCGGGCGGGTCGCTCGGACACCGTCAGCACTCGCTGCCCCCCCATGCGAAGCTCCTCGAGATTGCGCGCCAGGCGCTGGCGCTCCACGGTCCAGGGCACGGTTTCATCGTGAAGACGCATCACCACCCCGGTCACCAGACGCAGATCCACCGCGAGCAGCGCCACCAGACTGACGGCAATAAGCGCAAACACACTGCCCAGAACAGCCAGGACCGTGCTCGCGGGCCAACGTCTGACCGCCTTGACGCGCGTGGCCGCAGGCCCTTCGGGGGGAGGCGCGTTCGGGATCACTGGAGTCGGAAGGGGATGAAGCGGCTGTTGATCCTGTCGAACCGGCCATCCCGCTTGATTCTGTCGATCGCCTCGTTGATCCGGGCAAGGAGTTCGGGGGAACGGGGATTGACGCTGAGGCATACATCACCCGCCAGCTGGGGGTCACGCAGCAAGGTCGTGGCCAGGCCCAGCGGATGAAGGCGTGCATCCTGCTGCGCCACGACGGCGGTTGGCATGGGCATCAGGGCCGCTTCGACCTTGCCCTGGACCAGGGCGGTGACGACTTCGGCATGGGTCTCAAGGGCAACACTGCGCCAGCCCTGGGCCTGGGCATAACGGGCCTGGACGCCGCCGCGGACCACCCCGGCAAGCGCCCCCCCCGGCACAACGCCAGGCCGGGCAAACCACACACTGATCGACCTGTAATAGGGCTTGCTCATCAACACCCGAGCACGCCGCTCCGGTGTTGCAAGCAGGCTGACGGCGGCAAAATCAAACTCCCCGGCGGCAATGGCATCGACCACCCGATCAAGGGACACCGGAACAGGGACGCATTTCACCGCCATCACGTCACATAAGGCACGCATCACCTCAACGT
>JAEUNV010000144.1 GCA_016790385.1 Zoogloea sp. | reverse complement strand
GAAAACAGCTCCCTTTTAGAGCGAGCGTTTTGAGAGGGTTGTCGTGAATAAACTTGCAACGTCCGGCATCGCCATCGCCCTTGCCGGCATGATGATCGGCTGCGCGCCGCGCTACGCGGATGTCCCCGCCCCGACCCGCTTTGAAAATTCAAAGCAGGAGAAGCTTCAGGCCGCCGAGCACTGGCGCCGGATTGCCGAGCACTTTGCCAGCCAGCTCGCGACCGACCTGCGTGACAAACTGGGAGGCCGGGCCATCCATGTTCCGAACCCGGGTGGCGAACAGGCCTTCGTGGATGGGTTCCGGGAACTCCTGACCACCGCCCTGCTTGCCCAGGGACTGCCGGTCAGCACCGATGCCCGCAACGCACTGTCGGTGGACGTGCGTTATTCGATCTACCGCTTCCGGCCCGATCGCGCTCAGAACACCTACTACTACGGCGAGGCCACGGCACTGACCGCCGGGCTGTGGGCCATCGGCGCAGTTGCAGCGGCGGACATCTCGCCCAATGCCGGTATCTCGGCAGGGGTCAAGGCTCTGACGGCCGTTGCCGGCATCGAAGGCTTCGCCTGGCTTTCTCAGGAAGGCCTGGGGCACGGGCAATACGCCTCGGGGCCTGTACCACGTTCGGAGATCATCCTGACCGCTGCCGTGGCCGACAATGCCCGTCTGGTCAGTCGCCGTACAAACATCTACTACACCATGGATGAAGACAGCGAGCTGTACTGGAGAAAGCCGACCCGGGGCATGAACATCCCGGTCGTGGGTGACTGCGGCGAGAGGAGCAAGCCATGCGCCCGCTGATCTACACCGCACTCGTGGCGGCAAGCCTTCTGCTGACAGCCTGTGAAACTGCGCCCAAGGTGGGCTCCGTGTCGGAACCCACCTATGAACAGGCGCAGAACAACGCTTTCAATCTCACCAACTACAATGCCGTTGGCGAGCTGATGCGGCGTTATCCAACCGCACCCGCCTCGTCAAGCAACGCACCCGACTCGGGCTACAGTGCCCCCTTCATCGTGGCCACCCTGGTCAACATCGATCAGCTTGAGCAGTCCTCAACCCTGGGGCGGCTGATCTCCGAGCAGGTTGCCTCGCGGATGAGCCAGTTGGGTTACGGCGTGCTTGAGCTCAAGGTGCGCAACGGCGTTTACATGAAGCGCAACGAGGGAGAGCTCCTGCTGACGCGGGAAATCAAGGAGGTCGCCTCCACCCACAATGCGCAAGCCGTCATCGTGGGCACCTACGCCGAAAGTTCAAACATGGTGTACGTCAATCTCAAAGTGGTGAATCCGGCCAGCAACCTCATTCTTGCCGCCTATGATTACGCGCTTCCGCTGGACAAGCAGATCCACAGCCTGATCCGCAAGCGCTAGACCGGGTGCGAGCCTTCCGGAACAGGGGCGTCACGTTGGCGCCCCTTTTTTGTATCTGCCGGTCCGGAATCGACCATGGCTTGAGACAAGCCCGCGCAACTTCCCCTCACAAAGGCAGATCCGGCGTAGCATTCGCCCCCCGCCATTTTCTGCACTGTCCATGAGCGCCCACCCCGCCCGCGCCTGCGGTATCGATTTCGGCACATCCAACTCCACGGTAGGCTGGCTCAGGCCCGGGGCCGCGACCCTGCTCGCCCTCGAAGGGGACAAGGCCACGCTGCCTTCTGCGGTTTTTTTCAACGCCGACGAGGAAACCACGCACTTCGGACGCGACGCGCTGGCCGAATACCTGGAAGGCTACGAGGGGCGGCTGATGCGGGCCCTGAAAAGCCTGTTGGGCAGCAGCCTGATGGACGGAAGTACGGAGGTCGGCGGCCGGGCGCTACGCTTTCGGGATCTGCTGGCCAGCTTCATCGGGCAGCTGAAGACCCGTGCCGAATCCCAGGCCGGACGCCCGTTTGAGCAGGCGGTGTTCGGGCGCCCCGTTCATTTTGTGGACGACAACGAAGCGGCCGACCGGCGCGCCCAGGATACGCTGGAGGCCATCGCCCGGCAGGTGGGCTTTAGCGAAGTGAGTTTCCAGTTTGAACCCATCGGTGCGGCACTCCACTACGAAGCCGGTCTGGACCGGGAAGAGCTGGTGCTGATTGCCGACATCGGTGGCGGCACCGCCGATTTCTCGCTGGTGCGCCTATCTCCC
>JAEUNV010000124.1 GCA_016790385.1 Zoogloea sp. | reverse complement strand
AGGCGCGTCACCCTGTTATCGATGTCTGTTGATCCATCGGCGGAGCCCGCAATGGCCACAAGCAAACATGCACGACTTGCTGTCTACTGCGGGTGGGTGTTGATGGCCTTACCGCCGACCGCGTCCGCAAGCCCCCTCCCCTGGCTGGCCGACGTATTCAGCAGACAAGTCGACCAGGGCATGGATTCACTGATTGAGGAAAGGTCGACACGGCGACTGCTCGTGTCCGCCATGCCGGATCTGGCTTCCGGCACTAACAAGGCCCTGCTCGACGAGGCCTTCTTCACGCACGGGAAGGGCAAGGCCACCATTGAGTACGTCGCCTCCCACCCCTCTCAAGCGCAACCTGAACGCCGCCATCTCCTGCAAAAGCTGTCGGAAGGGCGCTCAAGGGTACCGAGCATCACGCTTGCCACAACCAGTGCCAAGACCTTCGGCAAGGACTTCCTCGTGGGAGCAAGAGGTGGTCAAGCCCATCTTGAGGGCCTGGACAAACAACTGGCTCCGCTTGTTGTCCCCTGGCTCGACACACCCCGGCACAAACGCATATTCGTCGTGGCGTCTTCGGAGAATGAAGCGGATGTGAAGCAACTCAGAGCAGCACTTCGCACCAGCGGCTATCAGGTGTTTTTCTATAAGTTCTGCGAGCCCGTGCTCTCCCGGCTGTGCCCCTCCGAGGATGTCGGGGCGTTCTTCGCGACAGCCGGTCACGTCATTGCCTTCCAGTCTGCGGCATCCAGGAAGAGCAGCTACATCTTGGTGGAACGCGCTTCAATTTACAGACACACCGAGGGAGGCGTGTTGATCGTGTTTACCCCGGAAGACATCCACATGCTCATCAGGACGTCATCCATTGGCATTTACGTCGCCGCCTACGAACTCGAAGCACGTGATCCGAAAACAACGGGAACAAAGACCCCGCAGGCTGCGGTCAAGCGACACCCGACAAAGGGTTTGTGAGCAGCAGGCACGGCGCTAGCGCTGCACCCATCCCCCGCACACGGGGAACACCTGCCCGACAAAGCAGTTGGCAGCGTCGCTGCACAGGTAGGCGGCAAATTCCGCGTCCTCATTGGCACTCACCAGACGGCCCAGGGGTACCTCGCGTTTCAGGCGGTCCTGGAAGCGCGGGTCTGACTGCACCTCGGGCGGGAAGTAGGTGGGGTTATCCACAAAGTTCTGGGCAATGGCATTGACCTGCACGTTGTGGGCCGCCACCTCGACGCCAAGTGACTGCACATAGGCAAGCTGGGCGCCGCGGGCCGCACTGTAGGTGGTGGCGCCCTTGATACCACGCAGGGCCGAGGCGCTGCCCATGAGCAGGATCTTGCCGGACCGCCGCGCGATCATGGCCGGCAACACCGCCCGGCACAGGCGCGGCAAGGGATCGACGAGCGCGGCAAACACCTCGCTCCACTCCGCCTCGTCCACATCGGTAACCGGGGTGCGCGGATTGCGGATGGCGAGGTTGGCGACGAGGATGTCCACATCGCCCACTGCCGCAACAAGATCTGCGGGCGCCTCCGGCTCGCGCAGGGTCTCGGTGTTCGGTATCACTGTGGCGCCGTGGCGAGCAAGAACCTCGCACAGTACCGGCCCCATGAAGGCATCGGCATGGGTGACCAGGATACGTTTGCCAAGGAGCGATGAATGCGTCATTTTC
>JAEUNV010000626.1 GCA_016790385.1 Zoogloea sp. | reverse complement strand
GCTTGTCCCGCCTTGCCGTAGCCGATCAATCCAATCTTGAGCATAGTCCTTCACTTGTACCGAGTAATTCAGTTGGACGCCGCCGAACTGGAAATTGGGCGGGGTCGAGCTTGGCGCCACCCCTCGCGCCGTGATGACAGCGTCAGCCCGTGCTGCTCCGGGTGGATGCTTTAGCGCGCTGATCTGACCAACAAGGGGCGGTGGCAGGGAAGGAGTGTGTGTTCGCCTGTGAGCCAGGCAGGTGTGCAACCTACCACCAGGACTTCCGCAGTCGCTGGCATCCAGCCTGGTGACGGCTCACGGTGCTATTGATCCGTCGGCACGAACAACAATGACGGGGATCGAGCGCTGCGCATTCTTGAGGGAACGAGCGAAACGGTTGGTGATGTTCGCCAGCCAGTCCGGCTTTGGAACGACGATGCCCGTGCAGTCGAGTTGTTCTGCAAGATCGAGAATGCCGAAGATCGGCTCTGTCTCGCGGAAATATGTTTTGCATGGAATCCCCGCCGTGCGCAAATGGCTTGCCGCGGCTTCCAGGAAAAGCTCCGATCGAGAGATGGCCTGGGCGTTGGCGTCCTCTTCAGTCTTCAAGCGCAATATCTCCCATGAGCGAACAGGCTCCACAATATGGAGCAAGCAGGCCTCGAGCGCATCGGACTGTCGTGCCAGATCGATGGCGAAATTGATGCTGCGTCGAAAAGTCTCGTTCGCTTCGATCGGTATCAGCAGTCGATGTGAAGGGCGTCTTCCGGATAGTTGGCCTTCAGGTGAGATGGGGTTCGCGGCCCTATCCATTCGGGTACCTCAATGCGCAGCGTCCCGGCGTGAATATCGCGGGAGCCTGTTGTCTTCTCGCGCGGTGAGCATGGGCGCGTTGACGACCCCAGGCCCTGACCGACGCTGCTTCAACCTCGCCAGCGTGCTCGGAACGCCTCTGCCAGAAAGCTGAAAGCGCTCATGACGGAGCGGAACCTGCCGGAGGAGGTCTGGATGGAGACGGTCCCGCGCTGAAGATGGAAAGGGAATCCGGCGCAGAAGCAGCCATACTGTCCAAGGGCGTGCACGCCATCCAGTCTGTCCACACCTTACCCGCTTGAGCATTCAAGGAAAATTCGGGGAGCGCGTAGCGGAAACGCGTAGGTGCTTCCCGAGGTTCCGCCGGCCCACTGCCTGCCCCACAATTTACTGATTCCCCATTCCCATCCAGATCCGGCGGTCTTGCATACCTTTCTTCTCTATTTCGGATTCGTCGTTGTTTACGTTGCCCTTGACGCGGCGAGTTTCATCCACCCGCTGCACGGCTTGAACATCACACCGTGGAATCCGGCGCCGGCTCTTGGACTGGTGCTGCTGCTACGTCGCGGATCAGGCGCTTTGCCGGTGTTCGTGCTCGCCGTACTCCTGGGGGAGTATCTCGTGCGTGGTGGGCCATTCCCGTGGTGGAAGAGTTTGTTGTCGGCGCTGAGCCTCGCCGCGGGATATGCGCTCTTCGGGAAGGTCCTGGGGCGACGCATGCAACCCGGCACCCTCCTGGATGACCGGGCTGCATTGCTGGGCTGGATCGTGCCTGTCGTGCTTGGAACGCTGCTCAACAGCGTCGTCTATGTGACCTGCCTGCAATTGCTCGGATTGTTACCCGCGAAGGGATGGCTGACCGGCTTGCTCCAGTTCTGGGTTGGTGACGCGGTGGGAATCACCATCGCAATGCCGCTTTTCTGGTGGTTGAGCGGCGCACGCGGGCGCTTCGCGCTGAGATCGGCGCTGATGTGCTGGGAAACACTTGGATATTCCCTTCTTGGCATGCTTGCATTGGGAGTCGCCTTCGGCCTCGGGGACGACAGCGGGTTCAAGCTCTTTTACGTTCTCTTCCTGCCGATCATCTGGGCTTCGGCACGTCAGGGCATGGCCGGGGCGATTTTGTCCGCCACGCTTCTGCAGGTTGGGGTGATTGGCGTCGTCCAGGTGCTGGACCTGAGTGCAGTGACTGTTGCCGAACTGCAGTTGCTGGGCGTGGTCATGGGATTGGTCGGATTCTTCATCGGCGGAGTGGTGGACGAGCAGCGCCGAACCAGCGGGGAGCTTCGCCAAACCCTGCGCCTGGCGGCGGCGGGGGAAATGGCGGGTGCTCTGGCTCACGAACTCAATCAGCCGCTGACCGCCCTGGGGGTCTATGCGTCGGCTTACGACGCGCTTCAGGGGCGTGGTGAAACGGGTGCGAGATTGGATGCCGCGATCAACGGGATGCGGGCCGAGGCTCAGCGTGCCGGCGATGTGGTCCGGCGCCTGCGGGATTTTTTCCGCACGGGGGCAACAAAACTTGAAGCGGTTGCCTTGCCGCAGCTCATTGAGTCCGCGGCGCAATCCTACCGGCTCAAAGCCAACAACAGCGGTGTCCGGTTTCTGGTGCCCCAGGCACCCGACATCGTCCTCCTGGCGGATCGGCTTCAGCTCGAAGTGGTGTTGCGCAATCTCCTGTCCAATGCCTTTGAAGCGGTCGCCACGGTGGATGCGGCGGCGCGACGGATCTCCATACAGGCAACGCGCCTGCCTGGTGCGCGCGTGCTCATATGTGTCGAAGACTCCGGTTGCGGGCTGAACACCAGGGATGCAGAAAGGGCGTTCGAGTCCTTTCACTCGTCCAAGTCGAGTGGCCTTGGGCTTGGGCTCGTGATCAGCCGGGCCATCGCTGAAACCCATGGCGGCAGTCTGTGGGGTGAGGTGGCGGACCACGGCGTGTTCAAACTCGTTTTGCCGATTCAGGAGACGCCAAACCGATGACGGATAACCTGACGATCTTCATCGTCGATGACGATGCTTCGGTGCGCGATGCACTGGGCCTTCTGCTGGCTGTGCATGATTTCCGGGTTGCGCTGTTTGCCGATGCGGACACTTTTCTCGAGGCATTCAAACCGGCTTGGTGCGGCTGCCTGCTCCTCGACATACGGATGCCCGGGATGGATGGCCTGAGTTTGCAGAAGAAGCTTCTTGAGCTTGGATCGGATCTGCCTGTTGTGATCATGACCGGGCATGGCGATGTGGATTCTGCCCGTGAGGCCTTCCGTTCCCTGGCGGTGGATTTCCTCGAGAAGCCGCTGGATGAATCGAGACTTCTCGCCGCTATCCGGGAAGCCTTTGCCCGGCAGAGAAAATCGGTGGACACGGCCATGAGCCGCAATCAGGTTCAGCGTTTGCTGGATGGGCTGACGCACAGGGAAAGGGAAGTCATGGAGCGCGTGGTGGCAGGACGACACAACCGGGAGATTGCCGTTGAGCTGGCCATCAGTCCAAGAACTGTTGAGGTTCACAAGGCACGGATGATGGACAAGCTCGGTGTCGGCAGTGTCGCCGAGCTGGTCAGGTTCTGCCTGGGCTGACCGCGTTCTTCGATTCCACGCCCGGTACTGTAAAAAAGGCCCGCCTCCGGGTGGGGGCGGGCCAAAGGGACGCTGAGGATGAAATGCCGGACTGACTGGGCGTCAGATGGCGATTTCGCCGCCGTTGATGCGGGTGATGACGACAGTGGCCGAGCGCGGGCGCTTGGTGGAGGTGGCGTCTGTCTGGCTGGAAGGCCAGGCGCTGGTGGGGGAAGTCAGGCTGCCGTCTTCGCCCGGGTGCTGGACGTTGATGAACAGTGTCTTGCGGTCGGGGGTCATGGCAACACCGGTGATCTCGCATTCCTTCGGGCCAACCAGGAAGCGACGCACGGTGGCCTCGGTGGCGTTGGCACCCTTGATGGTCGGGGTACCACCGGCGGCGGTGACGGCGGAACCGTCGCCGACCTTGCCCGGGATGGCGGCCAGCAGCATGCAGTTGGTGACGTCGGTGTAGGCGCCGTCGTCGGTCTCGATCCACAACAGGCCGTTCTGATCAAACCACAATCCGTCCGGGCTGGAGAAATCGTTCACCGCGCTGAGGCCGGAGAGGTTGACGTCCGCCGGAGCACCCGCTTCGGCGCCGAACAGGTAGATGTCCCAGGCGAAGGTGGTCGCCGCCGGGTCGCCACCGGTTTCACGCCAGCGGATGATGTGACCGTTGGGGTTGCCCTTCTGGGTGGTGGTGCCGCCCTTGATGTCCTCGTAGTAGCGCGGGTTGGCGGTGTCCGGCTTGAGCTGGCTGCCGGTGGGGGTGGCGGTGGGGGAGACCCGGTTGCTGTTGTTGGTGAGGGTCATATAAACCTCACCATTCAGCGGATTCACCGCACCCCATTCCGGGCGGTCCATCTTGGTGGCGCCGACCACATCACCGGCAAGGCGGGCGTGGACCACAACGTCGGCCTGATCGGCGAAGGCGTAGGTGGTGTTGCTGGCGGTGAGGCCGTTCTTGCCATGGGTGAGTTCAACCCAGGTGCCGGAGCCGTCACTGTTGAACTTGGCCACGTAGAGCGTGCCTTCGTTCATGTACTTGGCCCCGGCGGTGTGGCCCTTGCCCACGTCGGCCGTATCCCACAGGGCCTTGGAGACAAATTTGTAGATGTACTCGTTGCGGGAGTCGTCACCCATGTAGAACACCACCGGCTTGCCGGCGACCGCCTTGCAGGGCCAGCAGCCTTCATGGGCAAAGCGGCCCAGGGCGGTGTACTTGACGGGGGTCGAGCTCGGGTTGAAGGGGTCGATCTCGACGATCCAGCCAAAGGTGTTGAAGGTGTTGCGATAGTCCTCGGCGGCGCTGGCGCCGGTGACGGAGGCGCTCCAGCGCACGAAGAGGTCGTCGCTGCCGGCGGTATCCCAGAGGTAGGGGCTCTTGCGGCCATCGGTC
>JAEUNV010000615.1 GCA_016790385.1 Zoogloea sp. | reverse complement strand
CCGCGCGGGGTGAGTCGGCTGTCGGGGCAGGAGCGGGTGGGGTCGGCGGTGCAGCAGGAGCGACTTCGTGAGCATGTTGCCGATGCCATGCGGCCGTTGACCGGGATGAATCCGAAGCAGTACGAGACTTTCGGACGACGGCAGAAGCTCCCGGCCGATGCCCAGCGGGAGTGCCAGCGGCTGGATGGGCGGATTCCGTTGGTGGAGGCTGAGGAACGCCAGGCCAGCGGGCAGGCGCTGGCGGATATCCAGTTGCGGCTCCTCGGACTGCGAAAGCGCTTCAGGGAGTTGGCGTGCTGACAGCGGGGGGACGCTGCTCCCCGATGATCTGCAATGTCGCGGCGTGATGCTTCTGTGGGGTCGGGGTCATTCGGGCTTCACAGGCAGCCCCCCGGCAGCCTGGTGTTCAAGGTCCGAGGTCGAATGAATTCGACCCCACAAGGCCCCCCGCCCATCCGGGGCAACGCACCTCACCCGCATTCCGACACAAGGCCCATGACATCAAACGCTCCGTACGCTCTCCCCACCCTTGCGCTGGTCGCCAGTCTGTCGATCGCGGGCTGTGCAAGCACACCGGAGACGCGGGAGGCGGGCACTTACACCCTGGCAGGGAGCGGCCCGGTGGTGGTGTTCCAGTCGGGGCTGGGGGATGACCGGCAGGCGTGGCGGGATGTGCTGCCGGCGCTGTCAGCCAAGTACACGGTGCTTGCCCATGACCGGCCGGGCACGGGCACTGTGCCGGCCAAGGCGGGGCCACGGGACCCTTGCACGCTGGCCGCCGAGCAGCGGGCCGTGCTACGCACGGCGGGGCTGAAGCCGCCCTATGTGCTGGTGGGGCATTCGTTGGGGGGCTTGTATCAGTATGCCTACGCCAGCCTCTATCCCGACGAGGTGGCGGGTTTTGTGCTGGTGGACCCGACCCATCCGCGCAACTGGGCCGAGATCCAGCGCCAGTTACCGGGCACGGCGACGCTCCTGAAAGGGATCAAGTCGATGGCCTTTGGTGCCGCCCAGGCCGCCGAGTTTGACGACCAGTCCACCTGCCTCAACCGGCCGGAGTTCAAGCACCCGCCGGGCATGCCGGGTCGGGTACTGGTGGCCGGACGGCCACGCAGCGCCGACCCGGAGGAATACGAGGCGCTGCACCTGGCCCTGGGGCATGAGTGGGCGGCGCTGGCCGGGGTGCCCCGGGTGGAAATGGTGTGGGATTCATCCCACTATATCCAGCGAGAGCGCCCCGAGCGCGTGATCGCGGCGATTCAGCAGCTTGCGTCGCCCCAGGCCTGCGGAGAGGCCTGCCAGACGGCACCGCAAGGTCGCCTCCTGGGTGTCGAGATGGGCGGCCACGATGCCTTCGACATCACCTTTGGCGAAACACGCCGTGCCCGGATCGAATCCCTCTTGGGGCCACCCCGCAAGACCTACCGGGATGACAGCTCCCGGGGCGGCGAGGTAGGCGTGTATCACCACAAGCCGGCCAAGGCGCCGCTGGGCGTGGGCATGATCCCCGTGCTTGGCGATCTCGTGGAGGCCGCGGAGGTGGTGCAATCCCTGCGGGAATGGCGGGAGCTGATCGTGGAGTACGACGCCGCCGGCGTGGTGCAGCGTGCGAGCCTGCGCCGGATCGACTAGGCCCCGGGGCACAGCGCCCGCAGCTCTTGATTAAAATCCCGCAGATTCACCCCCTCTCGACCAACAAGCCCGGCGCATTCCCGCCCGGCAGCCCCTCAATCATCGAGCCCCCCATGACAAAATGGATCGTCATTGCCCTGGTCGCTTTTGTGGCCTTCTTCCACTGGAATTCCGGCCGCACCGCGCGCGCCTTTGAGAAGGCGACCGCCGAGTTGCAGCGGCGTGCGCCGATGGATCTGACCCCGGAGGTGCGCCTGGAAAAGGCGGAACTCAAGGGCAAGGAGCTGGCCCTGTCCCTGACGCTGCGGGATGAAGAAGCGGATACGCCCGAGGTTGAGCAAAGCTATGGCATCCATCTGCTCAAGACGATGCTGACAAAGGGCTGGTGCGCCAACAAGGATCTCCGGCCCGCGATCAACGAAGG
>JAEUNV010000603.1 GCA_016790385.1 Zoogloea sp. | reverse complement strand
CCGGCCGGCCTGCCCTCGGCCCTGCTGGAGCGCCGGCCCGACATCGCGGCCGCCGAGCGGGCCATGGCCGCCGCCAACGCCCGCATCGGCGTGGCCCGGGCGGCCTGGTTCCCGCGCCTGTCCCTCACCGGCGCCCTGGGTTACGAGTCCGACGGGCTGGGCGATCTCTTCAAGTACGCCAGCCGCAGCTTCGTCTTCGGACCCCTGGTGGGCACCGCCCTGAGCCTGCCGATCTTCGACGGCGGCGCCCGGGAAGCCGGCGTCAATCAAGCCCGAGCCGCCTACGTGGAAGACGGCGCCCGCTACCGTCAGACGGTGCTCCAGGCCTTCCGCGAAGTGGAGGACAACCTGGCCCAACTGCGCATCCTCGGCGAGCAGCACCGCGAGCAGGACAGCGCCGTGGGCGCGGCCCAACGCGCCGCCCGCATTGCCCGCCTGCAATACCGGGAAGGTGCCGTGAGCTACCTCAACGTCATCGATGCGGAGCGCAGCGTGCTCCAGCAGCAGCGCCTCGCGGTGGGGCTGGATGGCGAGAGGGCGCGATCGACGGTCAACCTGATCCGCGCCCTGGGGGGCGGGTGGACAACCCCCGCCAGAACGCCCGCCGCCAGTTGAGGCGACGCCGGGGCAAACCCGGCCTGCCCATGCTGCTTTGCATCACAAGGCCGAAGCCCGATAAGCTATCGGGCTTCGGCCTTTACGCGATCACCGCCATGCTCCGACTTCTTCCCGGGCGCCTCAGCGGCGCCCTCGCCCTTGCCCTGTTCGCCGCCGCCGCGCCCGCCCTCGCCGGCAAGACCCTCGATGCCATCAAGGCCAAGGGCCAGCTGGCCTGCGGCGTCAGCACCGGGGTGATCGGCTTCTCCGCCGCCGACAGCCAGGGCCACTGGAAGGGGCTGGACGTGGACCTGTGCAAGGCCATCGCCGCCGCCGTGCTGGGCGATCCGAACAAAGTGCGGTGGGTGCCCCTTAGCGCCCAGCAGCGTTTCACGGCAATCCAGTCCGGCGAGGTGGACATCCTGTCCCGCAGCACCACCTGGAGCCTGACCCGCGATGCGGCCCTCGGCCTGCATTTTGCGGGAGTCAGCTATTACGACGGGCAGGGATTCCTCGTCCCGAAAAAGCTCGCGGTGACGAGCGTGAAGCAACTGAAGAACGCCGAAGTGTGCGTCCAGTCCGGCACCACCAGTGAAAAAAATCTGGCCGACTATGCCCGGGCCCAGGGCATCAAGCTCAAGCCGGTGGTCTTCGACAAGTTCGAGGCGGCCATCAAGGCCTTTTTCAGCGGCCGATGCCAGGCCTACACCACCGACGCCTCGGCCCTGGCCTTCATCCGCAGCAAGGAGGCGCCCACTCCGGATGCCTATCTGATACTGCCCGAGATCATCTCCAAGGAACCCCTCGCTCCGGCGGTGCGACGCGGTGACGATGAGTGGTTTGCCATCGTCAAATGGACCCTCAACGCGCTGATTGAGGCCGAGGAACTGGGCATCACCCAGGCCCGTGTGGACAGCCTGAAGACCTCTCCGGACCCGGCCGTGCAGCGCTTTCTCGGCGTGGGTGAAGACCTGGGCAAGAGCCTCGGCCTCGACCGGGACTGGGCCGCCCGGGCGGTGAAGGCGGTGGGCAACTACGGCGAGATCTTCAACCGCAACGTGGGGGCCGATTCGCCGCTGAAGCTGCCCCGCGGCCTCAACGCCCTATGGAACAAGGGCGGCATCCTGTACGCCCAGCCCCTGCGCTGACCGATGGCCCGACGCGGCATTGCTTGGCAGGCGCTGATCCTGATCGGCCTCGCCCTGCTGGGCTGGCTGCTGGTGGACACAACCGCCAGCCGGCTCCAGGAGCGGGGCATCCGCAGCGGTTTCGATTTTCTGCTCGAGCCCGCGGGTTTCGCCCTTGGCGAGAGCCTGCTGCCTTTCGAGGCCGGCGACACCACCCTGCGTGCTTTCGCCGCCGGGCTGCTCAACACCCTGCGCGTGGCCGTGCCCGGTGCCGCACTGGCGCTGCTGATGGGCATTGCAGTGGGCTTCGGGCGGCTGGCCGACAACCCGCTAGTGCGCGGGCTTGCCACCGCCTTTGTGAACGGGGTGCGCAATGTGCCCCTGCTGCTGCACCTGCTGGCGTGGTACTTCATTCTCACCGATCTGCTGCCAGCGGCCGATGCCGCCCTGCCCCTGGCCCCGGGGGTGTTTCTCAGCAAATCCGGGCTGGCCCTGCCCTGGTGGGGTGAGGCCGGATGGGAAGTTCCGGTGCCGGCCGGCTTCGGCATCGACGGTGGTGCCCGCCTGACCCCTGAATACCTGGCCATGCTCATCGGTCTGTCCCTGTACGCCGCGGCCTACATCGCCGAGATCCTGCGCGGCGCCGTGCAGGCCCTGCCGCCGGGGCAAGGTCTGTCGGCCCTCGCCCTGGGCATGACAGCCCGCCAGGCCTTTTTATTGGTACTGCTGCCCCAGGCCTGGCGGGCCGCCCTGCCCCCGGTCACCAGCCAGCTCCTCAACCTGTTCAAGAACGCCTCCCTGGCGGTGGCCATCGGCTACCCGGATCTGGTGTCGGTGGCCGGCACCAGCCTCAACCAGACGGGCCGAGCGATCGAATGCCTGGCGGTGGTGATCGCCGTGTACCTGCTGCTGTCGCTGCTGGCGGCAGCGCTCAGCCATGGGCTCGAACGGCGCAGCCTGCGCGGGATGCCGGCATGAGGCTGGCCCAGCTGCGCCGCACCCTGTTCGGTGACGCCCTGAACGCGGCCCTGAGCCTGCTGGTGCTGGCCGCGGCCGTGCTGGCCCTGCCGCCGCTGCTCGACTGGGCGGTGTTGAAGGCCCGCTTCGCCCCCGACGTGGGCGCCTGCGAAGCCCTCGACCATGCCGGCGCATGTTGGGGCGTGGTCGCCGAGAAGGCCCGCTTCATCCTCCTTGGCCGCTATCCCGCCGATGAAGCCTGGCGCCCCGTGCTCGCCGCCGGGCTGATCACCGGCAGCTGGCTTGCCGCCGCCTGTGGCGGGCTGCGCGGCCGGGCC
>JAEUNV010000570.1 GCA_016790385.1 Zoogloea sp. | reverse complement strand
TCTGGGGATGTCCAAGCTGATCCGCCGCTCCCTGCCCGGGACCATTGCCGTCAGCACGGCCAGCCGCGAGCCCTGCCTGGTGGCCATGGTGGATGCACACCAGCTCGAGAATGCGCTCCTCAACCTCGCCCTCAACGCCCGTGACGCAATGCCCAACGGCGGCGAACTGCGGATCGAATCGTCCCTTGAGCACCTGGGCACCCATGCGGCAGCCGACCTGGAAGTGCCCCCGGGCGATTATGTTCAGATCGCCGTTACCGACAATGGCATGGGCATGGACGGCAGTACACTGGCGCGGGTCTTCGAGCCCTTCTTCACCACCAAGCAATTCGGCATGGGCAGCGGCCTCGGCATGTCGATGGTGTATGGCTTTACCAAGCAATCGGGTGGGGGCGTGCGCATCCGCAGCCGGCAGGCCCGCGGCACTACGGTCGCCCTTCTGCTGCCCCGGGTCGAAGAGGCTCCGACCCATGCCGCACTGCCCGCCGACCGCGACGTGAACGCCGCTGATCTGGCTGGCAAGCTGGTGCTGCTCGCCGAAGACGATGCGGATGTGCGCAGCGTGGTCCGCATGCAACTGGCCGAGCTGGGCTGCGCGGTGGTCGAAGCCGAGAACGGCGCCGAAGCGGCCGACATGGTCGAGAACATTCCGGCCATTGCCCTGGTTATCTCCGACGTGGTGATGCCCGGCAGCATGGACGGCAGAGCCCTGGCGCGTTTCGTCAAGCGCTTCCGCCCGGGTCTTCCGATGGTGCTGATGAGCGGCTTTGCCGAGTCCGATTTCCAGTCCGGGGGGCTTGATTCGGAGCCGCCCTTGCTGGCCAAGCCCTTTTCCAGGGACAAGCTGTTGGCGGCCTTGCGGCCCCTCGGCACGTGAGGGAGGCCCGCACGATGCCTACCACCCGAAGCCCTGGCCTCATCTACGTGGTCGAAGACGAGCTGGCGATTGCCCGCCTCATCGCCGACACCCTCGAAAAATTCGGCTTCAGGGCCGAGCTGTTCCGCACGGCCGAAGCCTTCTTCCATGGCCTGCGCCACAAGGCGCCGGATCTGGTCATCCTCGACCTGTGCCTGCCCGACATGGACGGCATGGCCGTGCTCCAGCAGATGCGCGGCAAACACACCTGCGGTCTGCTCGTGGTCACGGGACGTGGCGACATCTACGACCGGGTCATGGGGCTTGAACTGGGTGCCGACGATTACGTGGTCAAACCCTTCGAACCGCGGGAGATGATCGCCCGGGTGCGCAGCATCCTGCGGCGCTATCCGGGCCCGGTGCTGCTGCCCGCCAACCCGGATCTGCGTGTGGCGGAATTTGCCGGCTGGCGCTTCGAGCCCGGCAGCAACACCCTCACCAGCCCTTCAGGCCAGCAGGAAACCCTCAGCACTGCGGAAGCCCAGCTATTGTCGGTGTTGCTGGCCCATCCCAACCACATCCTCACCCGCGAGCAGTTGCTCGGCGGGCGGGATGTGTCGGCGCTGGACCGCAGTATCGACCTGCGCATCTCCCGTTTGCGCCGGCGTTTCGAGGAAAACCCCCAGCACGCCAAGCTCATCAAGACGGTGTACGGCGCCGGCTACCTGCTGGCCGCCACGGTCACCTGGTCCTGACCGGCACCGCGTCGATCGTCCGAGCGTCGTCGGCTTGGCCGCGGCGCAGGGCATCGGGCAGCATGCGCACCAGCCACGACACCAGCAGGGGGATCAGCACCAGATCGTCCACCAGGCCGAACACCGGCAGCACATCGGGAATCAAATCGATGGGCGACAGCAGATACACGGCGAGCATGGCCACCGCCGGGCGCAGCCAGGCCGGCCGGGCCGGGTGACGCAGGGCGTACCACAGAACGGCGGCGTCCTTGCGGATCAGGGCGTAGAGGGCGGCAAACTTCTTGAACATGGCGCAGATCTCCCGGGATGGGTAAAAGACAGCGACTCAGAGGGCCGTAACCCGCCAAAAGTGCCCCGGCCCTTTGTAAGCATGCGTTTCACCCGGGTGGCGCGGCAAAAGGTCGCAGCCTGCCGCGCCGGGGCGCATTGGACGCCCGCTCCGCGTTAAGCTGCTGCCCGTTCAATTCAAGGAGTCTGTCGTGAGCATTGCCTACAAAATCGCCGCCCTGGCGCTGACCAGCCTGCTGTCCGGTGGCGTTCTCGCCGCCGATCTTGAAATCAAGGATCCGTGGGTGCGCGGCACCGTCCCCGCCCAGAAGGCCACCGGCGCCTTCATGCAACTGAGCAGCAAGGCCGGCGTCACCCTTGTCGGCGTGGCCAGCCCGGCCGCCAAGGTCGTCGAGCTGCACGAGATGGTCATGGACAACAACGTGATGAAGATGCGCCCCGTGCCGCGTCTGGACATTCAGCCGGGCAAGCCGGTCGAACTCAAGCCGGGCAGCTACCACGTCATGCTCATCGACCTGAACAAGCCCCTCAGCAAGGGTGAAGTGGTGCCCATCACCCTCAAGGTGGAAGGCAAGGACAAGAAGGTCGAGAACGTGGAACTGAAGGCCGAAGTCCGTGACCTGACCGCCGCCGCGCCGATGGACCACAAGCACCACCATTGAGGCCCAGGGGGAGCCCCGGCTCCCCTGGCATCGGGCGTGACATCACATCAGCTCGTTCCGTCGGCGGAGCCTGCCGGGCGTCTCCTAGTGTGAGATCGAGTTCTTCCCGATGTCCTCCGTTTGACGCATCGTCCGAAAGTCGATTCGGCCTCTCCCGCAGGGGCGACTCGTGGGGGCGACGTCAGTCGCCCTGACTTTCCCCGCATCGCTCTGCGGCCAACGGCTGCCGCAAGCTCCCTGGCGGAGCGCTCGTCACCCAGCACAATGTTGTTGTCTGTAGCCCGCCAATGGTCTGATCCCTGTTTTATTTTCCGCTTGGGCGCCTTTCTAGGATCAAATATGCCGCTGCTCTGGCAGCCTCTGCCAGATATGGCTATGGAATGTCTTGGCCTTTGTTGAAATCGTTTTGTTGCAGATTTCGGGGTAGATCATGAATCGTCGTCAGTTTCTCAATGCGGGGGCACTGCTTTCCCTCACGCTGGCCAATCGCAGGGCGCTGGCCGTACCGGGTGACATCGTCCTCGGTCAGTCGGCTCCCCTCTCCGGGCCGGCCAAGGATCTCGGGGTCGAAATGCGGGATGGAGCCTTGCTCTGGTTCAACAACGTCAACGCCCGGGGCGGTATCGCCGGACGCAACATTCGCCTCGAGACCCTCGACGATGGTTATGAGCCCGAGCGGACGAAGGCCAATACCGATGCCTTCGTCAGGAAGAACGTCGCGGCGCTGTTCGGCTATGTCGGCACGCCGACTTCGCTGGCAGCCAAGCCCATTTTCGAGCAGGCCAATCTGCCGTTTATCGCCCCCTTTACCGGGGCTGAAGCGCTGAGAAGTCCGAATCATCCGCTGATCTTCAATATTCGCGCCTCGTATTTCGAGGAGACGGAGCATCTGATTCAGCATTTCTGGGATCTTTTTCAACGCAAGTTCGCCGTGGTCTATCAGAACGATGCCTATGGTCAGGCGGGTCTCAACGGGGTGGTCAAGGCGCT
>JAEUNV010000565.1 GCA_016790385.1 Zoogloea sp. | reverse complement strand
GCCGGTTTTCAGGTTCTGGTCGGCCAGCGGGCCGGCCCAGGCAATGGAAGGCATGTCGAGGCTGGCCGAACCCAGCAGCGGTGCGCCCGGCACGAGACGAAGCCCTTGGGGCGTGCGCTCAGCCAGCGCGGTGCCAGCGCCGGCCAGCCGGCCCAGCTGGCTGCCGTGGACGCTGAAGCCCAGCGCCAGCCGGTTCGACACCGCCGTCAGGGTGAGCGTCAGCTCATTGAGCCCCAGGTGCACCGGCACATCTCCCGGAAGGATCAGATCCCCCTGCTCCCGAAACACGCGCACGACACCGTTCACCTGCTCGCCCACAACCACGTCCCAATCCGCCCCCATCTGGAGGGAGTCGCCCTGGCGCCGCACAGCCCGTGTGGTCGGGTCTAGGACGAAGCCAACCTGCACACCGCTGACCCTCCCGCGGGCCACCAGGCGACTGTCCTGCCAGCGAGTTTCCTCAAGGCGGTAAAGGCCTCCGGACCCACCTTTCAATTCCGCCACGCCGAGCTTCAGGGTGCCGGGTGCCAACAACAGGGGCGCCGGAGCCAACAAACGCACCGGATAGTCACCCGTCACCTCCAGATTCTCCAGGCGCCCTTCCCAGCGCAGACCATCGGACAGCTCGCCGGCCAAGGTGGTGACGGCCGAATGCTGGCGGAATCCATGCGCTTCCAGTCGCAGGGTATTCGCTGCTCGGGTGCCGGCAACGACGAGACTGGCCCGGCGCAGCAGCAAGGCTGCATCGTTACCCCCACGCACCCCGGCGACCGCAATCTGCATGCTCAGATCACCTTTTTTGCCGTCTGCCAGGCTGCCGTGGCCATTGAGCGCATCGATGCGCAAGGTGCCGGATGCCAGCCGCTCACCATTGACCGTCAGCTCCCCGGCCGGCTGCGCAATGCTCCCTCTCAGCACGCCATCCGCCTTGAGGCGTCCGTCCAGTCCATGTCCCAGCGCGGCAAGCGCCGGTGCATCCAGATGCACCTCCAGACTGTCGCCGGGTTTGCCATAGCGGCCCTTGGCGACAAGTCGATTGCCTGCCAGATCGAGGGCCAGATCCAGCGCCGTCAACAGCGGGCCATTGAGGGCCAGATCGCCCTTCCCCGCCAGCGCCTTGCCTTCGACCCGGCTTGGCGCAAGCTCAAAGCTGAATCGCCCAGCGAGGTGTGGATCAAGCGTGCCATGTGCCGTGAAGCGGGCATTAAGATCGGCTGCGGGCGCGGTGCTGACAAACGCGTGGGGGTCGAAGCGGCTGACAAGCCCCCGGGCCTCGAAGGGTCCGGCACCGCTCAGGGACAGATTGCCGGTCAGCGCGAGACGGGCTGCCGAGGCCGTGATCAGCGCCTCGTCCACATGGATGAGGCCGGCCGCATGCCGCGCCTTGAGGCGCAGCGCCACACGCGCATCGCTCAAATCGGCATCGAGGGTCTGTGTATCCGCACCCGCCTTGGCACGAAGGCTGCCTGCGATGCGGGTGGCAAGGGCTCGCCGGTCAAGGCGCCGGGCATCCACGCCGGCAACGCGCAGGTCGGCATCGAGCTGGCCGAAACCGGGCATTGCCGCCGTGGGCGCCTGCCAGCGCAGCGTTCCAGTGGCACGCCCATTGCCGGGCAGGCGCAGATCCACGCCCGACGCCGCCAGCTCGCCCCGCGCCCAGCGCAGACCGGCATCAAGACTTTCCACCGGCAAGGCACCGCCATCGTATGGGCCCGGCCGATGATTGACGATGCGCAAGGGGCCGCCTACCACCCAGTCCGACAGGGGCACGGGCTGGCCGACGGGGGCACCGGGAGCCGCCACCGGGGTCAGATTCAGATCGACATCGAGCCGCGCATTCGGTGCCGCCGGATGGAAGCGCGCCGGATCGACGTCCCGCAGTTTCAGACGCGCCGAGCGCACGGGCAATGCGGCAAAGGGCGTCGCCGCCACCTCGGCCTCCCCGGTCAGGCCGGCGCCTTCGGCGCGGGCCAGCAGGCTCAGGTTCTCCAGAGAACCGCCAGCCTCTGCGCTGATCTCATAGGCCTCGCCCTCCTGAAGGGTGGTCAGATGTGCCCCAGCCTTGAGCTCGAAGGGCGGGCGGCCATCGATATCGCCCTCCGCCCTCATCTGTCCGAAGGGTGAAACGGCGCGCAGACCGGAGAGACGATGCCGGCGGCCATCGGATTCCAGCTTGCCCGCCAGGGCCGTGAACTCCAAGTCGGGCTCGGCGGGCTTGCCCTCCACCAGCGCACCGATACGCAGGCGGTCAATGGCAAGGCGATCGAGGTGCACCGCCATCGGCAGTTCAAGGCTGAGCGGCGGCTGGGAGGGCTCATCACTGGCCGCGGTCGCCACTGAAAGCTCCGAGGCGCTCAGGGCGGAAACCTCCAGCGCGCCATCCATCAAGGCACCAGGGCGCCAGTCCATACGCAGATTGAGGATGTCCACCTGCAAGCCGGGCGTGCGTACCTGCACCGCATCGGCCCGCAACTGACCGAGTAGATAGCCCTGGGGTTTATCGATGCGAAGCATGCCGCCGCTGAAGCGGGAGGCCAGCTCCGCCACAGCCTGGAGCCCCGATTCAGTGACACCCAGCCAGCCGGCCAGCAGCAGCGCCACCACAACAAGGCTGAAGCCCGCACCAAGCGCGCCCCGCGTCAGGCGCGCAAACCAGCCGCCCCCCGCTCGGGAGGGTGGAGCCGCGGATGCGGGCTCACGGCCCTCCGGCGCAGGGTCGGCCGGCGCGTCGCTCATTGCTCAGAACGTGTGCGGCAAGGGGGCCGTGCAGTGGATCGCATCACCCACGATCAGCCAAACAGGCCGGCAAGCCCCGCGCCGGGATCTTCGGCACGCATGAAGGCCTCGCCGACCAGAAAGGCATTTACCTGATTGGCACGCATCAACGCCACATCGGCCGGAGCCAGGATGCCCGACTCGGTGACCACCACGCGCTCCGCCGGAATGCGCGGCAGCAGATCGAGGGTGGTCTGCAGGCTGACCTCAAAGGTACGCAGGTTGCGGTTGTTGATTCCAAGCAGCGGTGTGCGTAGTTGCAGGGCCAGATCGAGTTCGGCGCCGTTGTGCACCTCCACCAACACGCCCAGGCCAAGGCTCTCGGCAATCGCCTCCATCTCCTGCATTTCGGCCAGACTCAGGGCCGCGGCGATGAGCAGGATGGCGTCGGCCCCCATGGCACGAGCTTCATACACCTGGTAGGTGTCCACCAGGAAGTCCTTGCGCAGGGCCGGCAGGCTGCATGCGGCACGGGCGGCCTGGAGGTACTCGGGTGCGCCCTGGAAGAACTGCCTGTCCGTGAGCACCGACAGGCAGGCGGCGCCGGCGGTCTGGTAGGAGACGGCGATCTCCGCGGGCCGGAAATCCTCCCGGATCACCCCCTTGGAGGGGCTGGCCTTCTTGATTTCGGCGATCACTGCGGCACGACCGGCGGCAATCCTGTTGCGGATGGCGCCCACGAAGTCACGGGCTGGCGCCTGGGCAGCCGCCTGCTCGCGCACCGCCGCATCGGAAACCGCCGCGCGGGCAATGGCCACTTCCTCGCGCTTCACGGCGAGGATCTTGTTGAGGATGTCGGACATGGGATTTCCCGGATCAGGGTTCAAACCAGTTCTCGATGACGAGTCCGGCGAAGGGGGTGAAGTCACGGACATTGCGCGTGACCAGGATCAATTTGTGGTGGCTGGCCGTTGCTGCAATCTGACCGTCCGCGAAGGCAGGCATCTGGCCTGTCCGGGCCAACCGTGCGCGCTCGGTGGCATGCCAGGCAGCCGGGCCG
>JAEUNV010000510.1 GCA_016790385.1 Zoogloea sp. | reverse complement strand
CTGCCGATGATGTATTCGGCCACCTGGCGGATGAGAACCACGTCGGAGTAGAGACGATCCCGGATGACGCTATCGAGCGCCTTCATGTCGTCGGCGATCGGCGCGTAAAGCTGCGAGAGAGACAAGGCAATGCCCAGACTGAAAAAAAGTGATGTTAGGGGCCGACCGCGATCCCGTCAAGCCGACAGGATCAAGGCAATCCGGCACGGAAAAGTTCAGGTTTGACGCGCGTGCAACAAATCGGGCCGATCGGTGAACAGGCCGCAAACGCCCCAGTCCGTCAGTTGCGCGGCAGCCTCACAGGTATTGACGGTGTAGGCCATCACGCGCAGCCCAGCCGAAAGCGTGTCGCTGACATGCTTTGCCTCCAATCCATTGCAACCCACATTGAGGGACACGCAGCCCAGCTGAAGCGCCAATGCGAGATTTTGCGGAGTTGGGCTTTCGACCAGCAGGGCGCGGGGCAGCTCAGGTACGTGGGCAGCGGCAGCGGCCAGGGCTTCGATCGAAAAGGAGGACAACAGGATCTCCGGGCTATCGGCGACGCGCCGGGCACGGAGGAGTTCGCCGACCACGCTCCCCGTTTCCGCCTCGACGCCCGCAGCCGGCTTGATCTCCACATTGGCCGCCAGCCCAAGCTCGGCACAGGCCTTGAGCGCGGCACTCAGGCTGGGGATCGTCTCCCCCGTAAAAGCCGGGTGGAAGCAACGCCCGACATCAGTTGCCAGCAGGTGCTCCGCGTCAAGCTGCGGAACGGCACCGGCGACACCCGCGGTGCGCGCCAGGGTTTCATCGTGAATCAGAACCGGAAGCTTGTCGCGGGACAGCATCACGTCGAACTCAACCGCCCGACACCCCAGGCGGGCGGCAATGCGGAGCCCGGCCAGGGTGTTTTCGGGGGCCAGCGCTCCGCCGCAGCGATGCACCAGCAGTGACGGCCAACGCCACCCGGGCACGGGATGATCAGTCCAGTTGCCGGGAACGGGCGACAGCCGTATCGAGGGCCAGCTTGGAGGGCTTGCGGTCTTCCCAGACCGACTCCAGTTCCTCCTCGATGATCTTGCGCACGGCTGCGCGCTGGGGATAGGTGCTGGCTTTGCTGATGGGCGTGACCTTTTTGTGGGTGAGTTGCTGGACACCCACCTGGATGTTGACCAGATCCGCCGCAAGGAGACGGCTCTCGGACGCCAGCAGCCCGGCCCGGTTGAGGGGCAGATAGCCGGCATTGCGCTGCCATTCCACCTGGCTTTCGGCGGTCAGCCAGAAGCTGATGAAGCGCGCCACGGCTTTGTACTCAGCGGCGCTCTTGCCGGCACCGATCCACATTGCGGGGCCATCGGCGAGGGTGTTCTGGGGCGCACCGTAGTAGTCCTCGTGGTACGGCAGGGTTGCAACACCAACATCGAACGCAGCCTGGCGCCGGAGCGTCGTCCATGCTCCGGAGGGAGCGGTCAGCACGGCGCACTCGCCCTTGGCGAAATGCTCGGTGGCTTCGTCGTCCCGACCAAAGAAGTGGAGATAGCGCGCCTTGACCCAGGAGGACAGCATGGCCACATGCTTGACTTCGAGCATTCCGTTGATGGCAAGCGAGGCCTTCTTGCCTTCGGCAACCACCGGCTCGTTGTGCCAGGCACTGGTGTTCTCGACGAGAATCCAGGCCGGCTGGGCAGTGGTGTAGGGGCAGGCCTGGCCGGAGGCAACCAGCTTGCCGAGGGCGCCCTGGAGTGCCTGCCAGGTCTGGGGTGCGGCCTCGGGATCAAGGCCGGCCTCGCGGAACGCCTGCTTGTTGTAGAACATCACCGGAGTGGACAGGGCAACCGGCAGGGCGATGAGGCGGTTGGCGCTGTCGATGGGGGTCGGCGTCATCATGGCCGGCGCACGCAAGGTTTCAATGCGCTCGCCGCCCTCCTTCATGACTTGGTACAGGGGGCGGAAACGCTGCGGCCCGGAGAGGAAGCCCGGCAGATCACGCTCGCCAAGAATCATCAAATGCGGGAGCGCACCCTCGTTCCAGGCGCGCTCCTGAAGCACCACCTTGGCGTGAGGATTGGCAGCGTTGTAGCGATCAACGAGCTTTTGCAGCTGGGCACCCTTGTCGGCGCCAAGGGTGTGCACCAGTTCGATATCTTTGACCGCGACCGGCGCAGCGGTGGCAGCGGCAGGCTTGGGCGCCGGCTTCTTCGGAGCCGCAGCGGCCTGGGCGGAAAACAGGGCGGCGATGGCAACGCACAGGGCGCCACGATTGAGCATGTTCATGAGGATCCTGTCCATGGACGGAAATGAGGAAGAGTCAGTGCTTGCAGGGGAAGCGCGCTGCCGATTCAGCGGCGAACATTCAGCCCGTGATTATAAGGAGATCAACGCCGTAGAAGCAGGACTGATTTGCGCCCTGCGATTCAAGTCGTTGGTGCCGGGGCCGTAGACCCTTCAAAGCAACCGCTTCCATTCACCATGACGAGATCGTTGTTCCGCTTTGCACTGGCCATGACCGCCGCGACATCTCTGCTCGCCGGCTGCGAGCAGCTCGGCATTCCCGACCCCGCCAAGGCCAATGCCCAGGCCGAAGCGGAAGGCAGGGCCATCGGGAGCGCCTGTCGCCATGCCGGACGGGCCATCGAAGATTGCTTCACCCTCAATACCGCGGCGTCGAAGTCGGCAGTCTTTGCGGGCTGGAAGGAAATGAACGACTACATGTCGGAAAACAAGATTGCCGAGGTTATTCCGCAGCTTCCGCCGCCCGCCCCGCCCATACCCGCGTCCGGCAAGAAAAAGAAGGCCGCCGACCATGGCGGCGACGAAGCCGCCAAGGACAAACCCGCCGACACCGGCGCCGATGCACATGGCGCCGATGCGAAGGGCGAGGCCGATGCAGGGCAGGAGCCCGAACCACGCAAGCGACGCCGCCCGCGGGAATAGCCGCTCAATCGCTGCCGCTGCGGCCTCGAGAGCGCAGGACGCTCAAAGGACAGGCGTATCCAGCGCGCCGTCACGGCGCGCACCCCACCACTCGATGAACTGCTCGACGGACATGGCGGGCGCATAGAGATAGCCCTGGGCCCGGTCGCAGCCCATTTCCCGCAAAACCGTCTCGGTTGCCACATCCTCAACCCCCTCGGCGACCACGTCCAGGCCGAATGTATGGGCAATGCGCACCATCAGCTCGACGATCGCGCGATCGTTGTCGGTGAGGGTGATCCGCTCGACGAAGGACTTGTCGAGCTTGAGTTCATCCACGGGCAGGCGACGCAGGTAGTCCATGGATGAATACCCTGTGCCGAAATCATCCAGGGCCAGACGCCCTCCCCCGACCCGCAGCACCTCCAGGTTGTGCTTCGACATGCCGTCCCGCGGCACCAGGCTGCCTTCAGTGAGTTCAAAGCACATCCGGGAAGTCGGAACCCGCCAGGTCTCGCAGGTCTGGCCGATGAACAGGGGCAGTTCCGGATCGTTCAGATCGTCAGCAACGAGATTCACCGATACGGCCACTTCGCAGCCCACGTGGGCCAGTGTGGCCAGCACCTGGGCAGTCTGCTGGATGACCCAGCGCGACAGTTCGCCCATCAGGCCGATACGTTCGAGCACGGCCAGGATGTCGGGAGGCGATGCGATCGCCTGGCCTTCCCGGTGCCAGCGCAACAGCGCCTCGGCCCCAACCAGGCGGCGGGAAGGCAATTCGACCTGCGGCTGCAGAAAGATCTGGAACTGGCGGGATTCCAGGGCGCGAGCCACTTCCGACTCAAAGCCGGCATCGCTCTGCCCGCGCGCCGCCAAATCAGAGCTGAAGTGATCGAAGGCCCTTCCGGCCGTCTTTGCCGCCGCGAGGGCGGAACGGGCGGCCTGAATCAGGCCGAGGGGGTCGTCGGCATGCTCGGGTGCCCACGCCCCACCCGCATGGAAACGCCCACGCTGCCCCGGGAAATTATTGCCACGCAGCACTTCGCAGGCATCGATGACCTTGTTGCCGGCGAGGGACACCTGAGCAGGATGCAGGAGTTCCGGCAGGATGATCGCCCACTGGTCCTCCCCGAGCGTGCACAGCACATCATTGGACCGTAGAACCGCCCGGATGGCGTCGGAGAGCGCCAGCCGCAGATGGTCGCGCTCGTCCATGGCGAGGACATCGACCGACCGCCCCCACTCGATATCAAGCACCAACAGCCCCAGGATCTGCTGATCGGCAAGGCCGGACAGGCGCTCTGCCAGCAGGGTCAGAAAACGCCGCCGGTTGGGAATGCCGAGGACCGCGTCGCCGTCTTCAGCATCCAGGCGAAACGCATGTTCGTGATCGATGGACACCTCTGACAGCAGCCCCCCCAGGCACCAGCCCAGGCGCACGAGCGCGGTCAGGATGTCGAGTTCCAGTCGATGGACCATGGCCCTGTCGCTGAACAGATTCTGCTGGCAGGACGCCAGCAGCGCCTCGATGGCGACGAAGGGAAACTCGGCAACGGCGCCACTCAGATAGCACTCCGACCACAACGCCACCATCCGGATCGGCCAAGCCGGGGTGAAATCCCACTCGGTGATCCGCGCCAGCTCGATGCAAAAGGCCCGCAGGGAAGGCTCGACCCCCACCGAGGCCTCGGCAAGGTCGAAACGCAACAGCAGCGCGTCCGCCAGATCCCTCGAACTGATGATGCGGCCAAAGGCGCGCACCGCCGCCTGCTCGCTCTGGCCAACCCGATAGCGCAACAGGAGGCGCGCGAGCGTGTCCTCGTCGATGAGCGGGTAGGGGGAGCGCACCGGAAGCGGCGCCGAGGTGTTCATGCGAGATAGTAGGCCGACGGTTCCACCCCGAAAGCACCGGGTGGCAGGGCACGGACGATCTCGTAAGGCTCTCCAGTGGCGCAGGACGGATCGTAAAGGAGGTCGAGAGTCTGAGGGTAGGCGTTGGGCTTTTTGTCCGGCCCGAGCAGGATCATCACGCGCGGCTTGAGGCGACGGATGCGGTTCTGGGACACCACCACGGCCACCTCACCGGAATTAAGCTCAAGCAGCGTACCGACGGGATAGAGGCCGATGCACTGAACAAATTGGTCCACAATGCTGACCGAGAACCGCTTGCCCCGCAGCCCCCTGACGGAATCAAGGGCGTTCTGGGAACTCACCGCCGTACCGTAGGGGCGCTCCCGCGTCATGGCGCAATACACATCGCAGACCCCGGCGATCTCCGCCATCAGCCCCACATCGTCCCCCTTCAACCCAGCCGGGTAGCCGCTGCCGTCACAGCGCTCGTGATGGCGGGCGATGATCTCCAGCATCGGGGGCGTGGCATGGGGACACACGGAGAGAATCTGCAAGGAGAAATCCACATGGGTCTTGAATATCTCGTACTCGCGGGGTGAAAGGGCGCCGACCTTGTGGAGCAGGCGGGACGGGAGGCGCAACTTGCCGATATCCTGCAACAGTCCGGCCATGCCCAGGGTGGTGATCGAATCCTCGCCAAGCCCAAGGGCCCGTCCGAAGATCATCACATGGGCCGCGACATCGAGGGAATGATCGTAGCTGTACTGATCAGTGCGCTTGAGGCGCAGCAGCCAAAGGAGCGCATCCGGATTGCGGATGACGCTGAGCACCATTTCCGACACCACGCCACGTAGACGCTCCAGATCGGGGTTGAGGTTGCTCTGCACATCCCTGGCGATCTCCGCAAGCAGAGCCTGGGCACGGGTCACCACCGGCAGAGCGGCCACAATCTCCGCGTCGAGGGATGTCGTCTGTTCGACGAAGCGCATGCCGGAGGGCAAGCCGGACGAGCCCTTGACAGCCTCGTCGCCCGTCCGCTGGGCGGAGGAAGATGCGTAAGCCGCTTCATTGTAGGTTGTTACCAGCGGCTGGGCGGTGGAGGCGGCTGTACCACGCCTCTCCGGGCCGGGTTCCGCAACCCCCGCTTTCCGCGCCGTCGGCTTGTCGGGATAGATCCGGAGCCAGGGCTCGGTAGCGTCGCCCTCCCCGACGGTGGGCGCCTCCGCGTTGCTTTTCAGGCCCCGCAGCGACTTGAGCAAGGCAAAAAAATCCAGGGGCTGTCGTCGCAGCTCGGGCTTGACCACGAAAGAGCCGAGATCGGAAGGCGTTCGCTCTGCGCCGGCGGCTTCCGGCGCCACAGGCGCAGCACGCCAGGCGCTGCCGATCGAACGGGCCCGATCCACGTACACAAAACGGCAAAGCTGCCTGATCTGCGCAAGAGTCGCCTCGTCCTCGATGAGGAAGCCTTGAAGCATGAAGGGCGACTCAAGCCACGGGCGGTCAAGCTCCGAAACAAACATGCCTCCGCACAGATCCTGCACCGCCACGATTTCCTTCAACACACCCTCCGAACACGCATTACCGATCCCTGCACTTTTTCACAGCCAACACGTATTTACGGTGCCGGGCTGGGAAACTGAAGGTGAATCGCGTCAATTTCCTCCAATAGCCCGGCATCGATCCGGCGCTCGCAGGCGTTCAGGTTTGCTTCCAGCTGCGCAACCGACGTGGCACCCAGAATGACGCTACCGACCAAGGGCTGGCGCGCCACGAAAGCGATGGCCATCTCCGCGGGAGTCATCCCGTGGCGCCGGGCCAGGGCCGCGTAGGCCGCCACCGCCGGCCTCACGCCGGGCTTGTCATAACGCTGACCGAATGCCGGGAACAGGGAGATACGCCCCGGCGCGTCCGGATCGTCAAGATATTTGCCACTCAGGTGTCCGAAACCAAGCACTGAGTAAGGTAGCAGGCTGACCTGCTCTCGAAAGCACACCTCGGCCATCGACTGCTCGAATACCCGGTTGAGCAGGTTGAAGGCATTCTGCACCGAGACAACGCGGGGCAGGCCCAGCGCATCAGCCGCCCGCAGAAACGACATCAGCCCCCACGGGTGTTCGTTGGACAGGCCCACGTAGCGGATCTTGCCTTCGGCCACCAGCTCGGCAAGGGCCACCAGTTGCGCCTCGATCGGTGTCGCGGGGCGCTCGCTGCCGGGATCGAAACGCCATTGGCCGAACATCGGCTGATTGCGCGCCGGCCAGTGGATCTGGTAGAGATCGATGTAATCGGTGCCCAGACGGGTCAGGCTTGCCTCGACCGCCTCGCGGATATTGCTGCGATCGAGGGACACGGGGCCGCCGCGGATCCAGGCCATGTTACGCCCCGGCCCTGCAACCTTGGTCGCAACCACCACGCTGTCCCGGGGCCTACTCTGCAACCACGACCCAACGATGGTTTCCGTCCGCCCGTAGGTGTCGGCACGCGCGGGAACCGGGTACATCTCGGCCGCATCAATGAAATTCACGCCTCGGTCAAATGCAGCGTCCAGCTGTGCATGCGCCTCGGCCTCCGAATTCTGCTGCCCGAAGGTCATCGTCCCCAGGCAAACGGACGACACCCGCAACTCGCTGGCCCCAAGCTTGCGAAACTCCATGAGCGACCTCCGGATGGATGGATATACGGGGCGCCCCTCTGCGCGGTCACGGCCCGGCGGCCGAGGCTGCCAGCCACGATCGGGTATCATGCCGGCCAGGCAGGCCACCGCGCGCAGCTATGGCGGGAAGGTGCGTTGCCGAGATTCTACACACCCACCACGCCCTTCCGCTTCGATCCCATGCAGCCCGCGCCTACCCCCTGCCTTTCCCTCGGCATTTTCGTCCAGTGCCGCCCCGGCTTCGAGCCTGACGCCAGCCTCGAACTTCAGGCCGCCGCCCGCGCGGCGCGCTTCGAAGGCAGCATCTCGGAAGCGGTCAATAGCGGCTTCACCCTGTTCCAATTGCACACCCCGCTTCCCCGTGACGAACTCCGGCGCCGTTTCGACCTCTCCCGGCTCGTTTTTTCCAGGCAAGGTTTTCAGCTGGCGGCTTGCGTGGAGGATCTTCCCGACAAGGACCGCCTGAGCCCGCTGATGACCGCCATCACGGGGCTGGGGGAGCGTTTCTCCGCCCTCCTTCTCGAAACGCCCGACACCAACGAGGGCAAGCAGCAATCCGGCTTTCTGCGCCGCTTCGCGCCTGTGCTCGAAGATGCCCTGAGCAAAGCCGGCCTGCTGCGCGGCGACTCTCCGCATCTGCCCCGGCTGCATGTTTTTCTCCCCGATTCGAAACGCGCTCTCCTCGGCCTGAGCCTGGGCAGCGAGGCTTCGGCCTGGCCCATGGGCATCCCCCGGCTGCGCATGCCCGCAGAAGCGCCCAGCCGCTCGACCTTGAAGCTGGCCGAAGCCATCTTGAGCCTTCTGACCCCGGAAGAACAGAAAGCGACCCTGCGCCCCGGCCTGCTCGCGGTGGATCTGGGCGCCTCGCCCGGCGGGTGGACCTGGCAGCTGATAAGCCGCGGACTGCGCGTGACTGCCATTGACAACGGACCCATGGCCCCCTCTCTGGCAGCCACCGGCCTGCTCGAACATCTGCGGGTGGATGGCTTCACCTGGAAGCCACGCAAGCCCGTCGAATGGATGGTGTGCGACATGGTGGAGCAGCCCTCCCGGATCGCGCCTCTGATGGCCGAATGGGTCGCGAGCGGGCGCTGCCGCCGGAGTATCTTCAACCTCAAGCTGCCCATGAAGCGCCGCCACGACGAGATCGAGCGCTGCCGCGCCCTGATTGATCAGCGCATGCGTGCCGGAAACATCAAATACATATTGAGAATCAAGCACCTTTACCACGACAGGGAAGAGGTCACCTGCTATCTCACGCGGCGCTGATGGCGCCGCGATGTATAATGCTGGACTATTTAAATGGTGCAGTGCACTAAATCTGCCGCACCCAGATCGTGATCACATCCATGTCGTTCTCCGAACTCGGACTCATTCCTGAAATCCTGCGGGCCGTCACCGAAGCGGGCTACACCGAACCCACACCCATCCAGCGCCAGGCCATTCCGGTCGTTCTCGCCGGGCATGACGTGATGGGCGGCGCCCAGACGGGCACGGGCAAGACCGCCGGCTTCACCCTGCCGCTGCTCAACCGGCTGGCCCGTCACGCCAGCAGTTCGACCAGCCCTGCCCGCCACCCGGTACGTGCGCTCATCCTGGCACCGACCCGGGAGCTGGCCATGCAGGTGTATGAGTCCGTCAAGATGTACTCGAAGCACCTGCCCCTGCGCAGCACCTGCATCTATGGCGGGGTCGACATGAACCCGCAGATTCAGGAACTGCGTCGCGGCATCGAAATCGTCGTGGCCACGCCGGGCCGCCTGCTCGACCACGTTCAGCAAAAGACCAT
>JAEUNV010000496.1 GCA_016790385.1 Zoogloea sp. | reverse complement strand
GTGGCTTCCAGCCCGTCCATCACCGGCATATGGATGTCCATCAGCACCGCGTCGTAGTTGCGCGCCTGCACCAGGGCAACCGCCTCCTGCCCATTCTCGGCGCAATCCACCTGTGTGTTCATGCGATGCAGGAGTTCGGTGGCGAATTCGCGGTTGATGTCGTTGTCCTCGACAAGCAGCAGGCGCGCCCCGCGGAAGTCGCAGATCCCCCCGCGCGGCGGGGCATTGTCGCTCTGTTCGAACAAGCGGCCGCGGCCAAGGCAGGTGAGCAGCGTGTCGAGGAGGATGGAGGGTGATACCGGCTTGACCAGCAGGCCGGCCACCCCTGCCTGTTCGGCGGCGCGGATGACGTCCTGCCTCCCGTAGGCGGTCACCATGACCACTCTTGGCTTGGGCTGGATGGCGGGGTTGGCATGAATGCGCCGGATGACTTCGTCGCCGTTCATGGGGGGCATGCGCCAATCCATCAGCACGACGTCGAAGGGCCGCACGCTCTTGTCCTGAAGCATGCTCATGGCGGTGGCGCCATTGGAAGCGACGGCGGTTTCCAGGTGGAAGAAGCGCAGCATCTCGGCCAGGATCTCCCGGGATACCTCGTTGTCGTCCACCACCAGCACGCGGATGTCCTTGATAAGGGGGCTCGCCTGCTCGACCAGTCTTCGGGGGTCGGGGCGCGCCTCGCGCGCAATCTGGAGGCGCACGGTACAGCATACGGTGGTGCCCTTGCCTGGCGACGATTCCTCGATCCACAGGCGCCCGCCCATCATTTCCGCCAGGTGCTTGCTGATGGCCAGCCCCAGCCCGGTGCCGCCAAAGCGGCGTGTGGTGGTCTGGTCGGCCTGGGTGAACTTCTGGAACAAGCGCTGTACCACGTCGGGCGTCATGCCGATGCCGGTGTCGCGCACCGAGAAATGCAGTACCAGTTCGTCGTCTGTGCTCGACAGGCAGTGGAAGGCGAGTTCGACCTCGCCCTTGTCGGTGAACTTGATCGCGTTGTTGCACAGATTGACCATGATCTGGCCCAGGCGCAGGGGGTCGCCCACCAGCACAGGGGGAAGATTCACGTCATAACGGATCAGGAACTCGATGCCCTTCTGCTCGGCCTGCAAGCCGATGGCGTCCTTCAACTGCTCCAGGACGCTGTCCAGACCGAACTCGATGGATTCGATCTCGAGCTTTCCGGCCTCGATCTTCGAGAAATCGAGGATGTCGTTGATGATGCCGAGCAGGGAATGGGCGGCGCCCTGGGCCTTTGACAGATAGTTTTGGAGGCTTGGACTCAGTTCGGCGTTGAGCGCCAAGTAGAGCATGCCGATGATGGCGTTCATCGGCGTGCGGATTTCGTGGCTCATGGTGGCGAGGAAATCCGATTTCATCCGTGAGGCTTCTTCCGCCAGGGTCTTGGCGCGGATCATTTCCTCCAGCGCTTCCCGTTCGGCGGTGATGTCTTCGATGATGCCGACCATGCCGCGGTCCGGATCGCCCGGGTCGATCACCCGCCGCGACAGGCGCACCCAG
>JAEUNV010000485.1 GCA_016790385.1 Zoogloea sp. | reverse complement strand
GGGCCGACCAGGGCCACGGTCTCGCCGGGCTGCACCGCCAGGCTGAAATTGTCGAGGGCGGGGGTGTCGGGCCGCGAGGGGTAATGAAAGCGCACCCCGTCGATAGCGATGGCCCCTCGCGCCGGCGTCGGGAAGGGGCGGGGGTTTGCCGGCGCCTGGATGGCCGGCGCGGTGGCGAGGATCTCCATCAGCCTCTCGGTGGCCCCGGCCGCCCGTTGCAGTTCGCCCCAAACCTCCGACAGGGCGCCGATGCTGCCGGCCACGATGGCCGCATAGAACACAAAGGCCGACAGCTCCCCGGCGCTCAGCCGCCCGGCCAGCACATCGTGCCCACCCACCCACAGGATGAAGGCGATGGCACCGAAGACCAGCAGCAGCACGGCGGCCACCAGCTTCGCCCGGCTGGCGACACGTTGGCGGGCAGTGGCGAAGCTCTCTTCCACGCGCCGCGCAAAGTCTTGCCTGTCGGCGTTTTCGTGGCCATAGGCCTGGACGATGCGGATCTCGTGGATGGTCTCGTCGATGCGGTTGCCCAGCTCGGCCACCCGATCCTGGCTCTCCCGGGCCAGCCGGCGCACCTTGCGCCCGAACACCACAATGGGCGTGACCACCAGGGGTACGCCGGCGAGGGTCAGCAGGGTGAGCTTGATGCTGGTGGTGAACAGCATCACCAGCCCGCCCGTCAGCAGCAGGACATTGCGCAGGGCGATGGACAGGCTGGAGCCCACCACGTTTTCGATCTGGGTGGTGTCGGAGGTGAGCCGGGAGATCACCTCGCCGGTGCGCCCGGCCTCGAACCATGCGGGGGGGAGTGACAGCAGGTGGTCGAAGACGCGTCGCCGGATGTCGGCGGTGACCCGTTCGCCCAGCCAGGACACGTTGTAGAAGCGGAGGTAGGTGGCCACGGCAAGCAGCACGATAACGCCGAACATGGCGGCCAGACTGCGATCCAGCCAGGCCGGGTCACCCGCGGAGAAGCCCTTGTCGATCACCATGCGCAAGCCCTGGCCCACCGCCAGCATGGCGCCGGCGGCCAGTACGAGGGCGATGGCGGCGGTGATCACGCGCCGCCGATAGGGGGCGAGGAGATGGAGAAGGGCGCGGGCGGGATGGGTAGGCATGGGATGGAAGAGGGGGTGGGAAGAAGGGATTTTATGTGCAATGCACAATTGGCCGGTAAGCTATGGCCCTTCAATAACTGAACAGTTCCGCTGACATGCTGCCTTCTTTCCCAATGACGGCAGGGGTGACCCTGTTGATTGTCCTGTTGCTGTTTGCCACCGCCTTCGCGGTGGGCCGGGGGCGCCACAAGTATGGCGTTGCTGCGCCCGCGGTGGCTGGTCACCCGGCGTTTGAACGACTGTACCGGGTGCAGATGAACACCCTCGAATGGGCCGTGATGACCCTGCCGTGCCTGTGGATTGCCGCCGCTTACGTGAGCGATGCGCTGGCGGCGGGGTTGGGAGGGCTTTGGCTGCTTGGTCGTATCGCCTATGCACTGGCCTACGCCGCCGATCCTGCAAAGCGGGCCAGGGGCTTCATCGTCGGGGCGCTGGCCTTCGGTGCCCTCGGATTGGTGGCAGGCGGTGGTGTGATCCGGCAGCTGATTGGAGGATGACCATGAAACGATTTTGCTGCGGGGCACTGCTTCTGGCGGCTTGTGCGCTGCCGGCCGGCGCGGCGCCGCTCCTGCCGGCCATGGGCGCCCGGGGCGATGCCATCACCGTGTCGGGGATCTCATCCGGTGGCTATATGGCGGTGCAGTTCCAGGTGGCCTTTTCCAGTCTGGTCAAGGGCGCCGGCGTGCTGGCGGCCGGGCCTTACGACTGCGCCGAGGGCAGCACCTGGCGTGCCCTGAACAACTGCATGGCGCCCAAGAGCTGGTCGCCACCTCCAACACCCGACGCCATCAAGCCGCGCATGGAGTCCCGCGCCCGGCTGGATCTGATCGACCCGCCCGCCGGGTTGGCGGACGACAAGGTGTGGGTGATGACCGGCGGTGCCGACCACACGGTGGAGCGCCCGGTGGTGGACGCGCTGGTGGCCTTCTACCGGCAGTGGATGCCTGCCGGGGCGATCCGCCTGGTGCCGCTGCCGGATGCGGGCCACGCCATGATCTCGGTGTCCGATACGCGGCCCAATGCCTGTGACACCTCGGAGCCGCCCTTCATCAACCGCTGTGGTGACTTTGACGCGCCGGGCGAGCTGCTCGGCCATCTGCTCGGCCCGCTGAAGCCAAGATCCACGGGGCGCCCGGAATCATTGGTGGCCTTTGACCAGCGCCCCTTCATCAAGGGGCCGCCCGCCGATATCAGCATGGCGGAGCAGGGTTTTGCCTACATTCCGGCGGCCTGCCGCTCGGGTGGTTGTCAGGTGCACGTAGCGTTTCACGGCTGCCGCCAGAGTGAAGACCAGGTGGGGCGCCGCTTTGTGGAGGGGGCGGGCTACAACGCCTGGGCGGAGAGCAATCGGCTGGTGGTGCTTTACCCGCAGACGGTGGCGCGCAGCGGGCCGGCTGCGGGCTCCCTGCGCTGGGTGTACAACCCGAAGGGCTGCTGGGACTGGTGGGGCTATGCGTCCCTTGATTACGCCACCCGCAACGGGCCGCAGATGGCGGCCGTGCGCAAGATGATTGCCCGTCTGGCGGAGCCTCGCGGGCGCTTTTGAGTCGATCTGAAGGGCGGCCCGATGCCGCCCCCTGTCGACAGGCGTCCTACTTCTCGACGAAGGCGCGTTCGATCACGTAGTCGCCGGGCGCTCCGATGTGGGGCGAAATCCTGAAGCCGCGGGCATCGAGCATCTTGCAGCAGTCGTCCAGCATGGCCGGGCTGCCGCAGATCATGGCCCGGTCGAGGGCCGGGTCGAGGGGCGGCAGGCCGGTGTCTTCGAAAAACTTGCCGGTGGTGATCAGGTCGGTGACACGGCCCTGGTTGCGGAACTCCTCACGGGTCACGGTGGGGTAATACACCAGCTTGTCGCGGACTTCCTCACCGAAGAACTCGTTCCGGGGCAGGTAGTCTTCGATGAATTCGCTGTAGGCCAGCTCGGACACATAGCGCACGCCGTGGAGCAGCACCACCTTGTCGAAGCGCTCGTAAGTCTCCGGGTCCTGGATCACGCTCATGAAGGGCGCCAGGCCGGTGCCGGTGGAGAACAGGTAGAGGTTGCGGCCGGGCAGCAGATCGTGGAGCACCAGGGTGCCGGTGGGCTTCTTGCTCACGACAATGGGGTCGCCGGGCTGGAGGTGCTGTAGACGCGAGGTCAGGGGGCCGTTGGGCACCTTGATGCTGAAGAATTCCAGGTGCTCTTCATAGTTGGGGCTGGCGATGCTGTAGGCGCGGGTCAGGGGCCGGCCTTCCACCTCCAGGCCGATCATCACGAACTGGCCGTTCTCGAAACGCAGGCCGGCGTCGCGGGTGACCTTGAAGCTGAAGAGGGAATCGTTCCAGTGATGAACGGACAGAACGGTCTGGGTACTCAGTTTGCTCATGACGTGGCCTGCGGGTGGTGGTGTTGATGTGCCCATTTTAGTCAGTGCCGTTAATCTGTAAAATGGATTGTATTGATATATATATTCCAATTTGTAGATATGAAGTACACCCTGCGTCAGCTTGAGATCTTCCTCGCCGTGGCTCGCCACGAAAGCGTGTCCCTGGCCGCGGAGGAGCTGTCCCTGTCCCAGTCGGCCACCAGCACGGCCCTGGGCGAGTTGGAGCGGCAGTTCGACACCCAGCTTTTTGATCGTATCGGCAAGGCTCTGCGCCTCAACGAACTCGGTCAGGTGGTACAGCCCCACGCGGTTCAGCTCATCGAACATGCCCGGGAGATCGAGGCCCTGCTGGCCCGGCAGACCGATTTCGGCCCTCTCCAGATCGGCGCTACGCTGACGGTCGGCAACTATCTGGCCACGCTGATCGCTGCCGACTTCCTGCGGCTTCATCCGAGTGCCCGGGTGAAGCTGACCGTTCACAATTCGGCCACCATCGTCCAGCAGCTGACCCGTTATGAACTCGACCTGGGGCTGATCGAGGGGAGCTGTCGCCATCCGGATCTGCTCGTCGAACCCTGGGTTGAGGACGAACTGGTGGCGTTCTGCGCACCGGGGCATGCCATGGCCCATGGGCGCCAGGCGGATATGGACGAACTCGCCGCCCAGGACTGGATCCTGCGGGAGATCGGCTCGGGCACCCGGGAGACGTTCGATCAGGCCATGCGGCATTTCCCGGGGGAGCTGAAGGTGCGCATGGAGCTGGAACACACCGAGGCGATCAAGCGCGCGGTGGAAAGCGGGCTCGGCGTGGGCTGTGTCTCGCGGCTGGCGCTGCGCGATGCCTTTCGCCGCGGCAGCCTCGTTCCCATCGACACGCCGCAACTCGACCTGCGCCGCCAATTTCAGTTTGTGACCCACAAGCGCAAGCATGTAACCGCCGGCATGCGCGAATTCATTGCCCAGTGCCGGCGGATGACGGCCGGGGTGGCACGCAGTGACCTGATTGATCTGCCCTTCATTCCGTGAGCGGCCCGTGCCTGTGGGAATGTTCGCGGGAATTCACACAGAGCGTGGGCAAGCCTGTGGACAAGATGTGGGGGGCGCCGTCATCTGCCGGACACAAAAGGACTTTTTACCGCTGCTTAAAAATAGGGCAACTTTGTCGCTTTCGAAGTTTGAATAGTTTTTATCTATACACAAAAATCGGGGGATAGACTGTGGACAATCTGTGTGGCAATGCTTAAGTTAATTGATATTAAAGGATAAAATCGTGTTGCCTCAAAATCGGGCAACGGCCTCGCAGCCTGCCTGGAGGTGTTTTTATCCCCCGCCCACGTGGGAAAGGATGTGGACAAACTGTGGGGTTGGGCAGCAAGACCTTCACCCGTAAGGGTTTTGTCTCGCTGCTCAAAAAGGAGGCAGGGGCGCGGGCGAGGTTGGGCGCCGACCTGTTCCGCCTTTGCTAGAATCGCCGCCACGCCCGCCTTTCTGTCGCCTTCCATGACCTCTCCCATCCGCTACACCATTCAGGCCGTTCATCCTGCGGCCCACTTGTTTGAAGTCAGCCTGCACCTCGACGACCCGGACCCGGCCGGGCAGGTGTTGTCCTTGCCGGCGTGGATTCCCGGCAGCTACATGATTCGCGAGTTCGCCCGAAACATCGTCAGATTTTCGGCCATGGCCGGCGGGCGGACGCTGGAGGTCAGGCGGCACGACAAGCACACCTGGCAACTGCCGGCGGGCATCAATGGCCCGGTGACGGTGAATTACACGGTATATGCCTGGGATCTTTCCGTGCGCACGGCTCACCTGGATCAGACCCATGGCTTTTTCAACGGCACCAGCGTCTTCCTGTGTGCCCGGGGCCGCGAGGGGCGGGCACACCTGGTGGATATTCGCCCGCCGGCGGGCATGGAGGATGCAGGCTGGCGGGTGGCCACCAGCCTGCCCGAAGCGGAAGGCGAGGACGGGGCGGCCGAGCGCTACGGCTTCGGCCTCTACCGCGCACCGGACTACGACGCGCTGATCGATCACCCGGTGGAGATGGGCCGCTTCAGCCTGGCCGAATTCGATGCCTGCGGTGTGCCCCACGCGGTGGCCATCACCGGCCGCCACGACTGCGACCTGCGACGTCTGGTGGACGATCTCAAACCCATCTGCGAGGCGCAGATCCGCCTGTTTGGCGAGCCGGCGCCAATGGACCGTTACGTGTTTCTGGTGATGGCCGTGGGGGAGGGCTACGGCGGGCTCGAACACCGGGCGTCCACCGCGCTGCTGTGCAGCCGCGCGGATCTGCCTTATGTGGGCATGGACGCGCCGGGCGAGGGCTATCGCCAGTTTCTGGGCCTGTGCAGCCACGAGTACTTCCACACCTGGAACGTCAAGCGCATCAAGCCGGCGGCCTTCGTGCCCTACGATCTGTCGCAGGAGAACTACACCCGCCTGTTGTGGGCCTTTGAAGGCTTTACCTCGTACTACGACGATCTCATGTTGGTGCGTAGTGGGCGCATCAGCGTGGCGGACTACCTGGGGCTGCTCGGCAAGACCATCACCCAGGTGCACAAGGGCAGCGGCCGCCGCAAGCAGAGCGTGGCGGAGTCGTCCTTTGACGCATGGACGAAGTATTACCGCCAGGACGAGAACAGCCCCAACGCCATCGTCAGCTACTACACCAAAGGCTCACTGGTGGCCTTGCTCCTCGATCTGCGCCTGCGCGCCGAGAGCAGTGGCGCCCGCAGCCTCGACGACCTGATGCGTGCCCTGTGGGTGCGCCACGGGCAGACGGGGCTTGGGGTGGCCGAGGACGGCCTGTTTGCCCTTGCGGCGGAGATCGGGGGTGCGGAGACAGGCCATTGGCTTCGGGCTATGGTGGAGGGCACCGATGAACTGCCCCTCGAAAGCTGGCTGAAGCGGGTGGATGTGAACCTGGCCTGGGAAGCTCCCGCGACGGGGGTCGGTCTGGGCGTGCGCACTGCGGCCGATGGCGATGCCCTGCGCCTGGCCAATGTGTTCGATGGCGGCGTGGCCCAGGCGGCCGGCCTGTCGGCGGGGGATGTGCTGGTGGCCCTGGACGGCCTGAAGGTGAATTCGGGCAATCTCGACAAGCTCTTGACCCGCCGCCTGCCGGGCGAGGAGGTGGAGATCCACGCTTTCCGCCGGGATGAGCTGATGCGCTTTGAAGTAATTCTTCAGGAGGCGCCCCGGGACACGGCGAAACTGAGCCTGGCGGAGGGCGGCAGCCCGGCGCACCGGGCGCTCAGGGCGGGCTGGCTGGAGCGCTGAAGCCGTTCAGAGAAAGCGGTCGGGGGTCAGGCGCAGGCCAAAGGAAAACCAGCGGTTATCGGACGGACCGTGCAGCTCGCGGCCGATGGTGGCGTCCACCTGGACACGTTCGGGCACGATGGCAAAGCGGGCACCCATCTGCCAGAAGGGGCCATTGCGGTTGTCGCCGAAGGCCTCGGCAATGGCGGTGATACGCTGGCTCACGTGAAACTCACCGCCCACGCCCCAGGTCAGGCGGTGGTCACCGGTGGCCTTGTCCTTCAGCCAGCCGAGGTTGTGGTGGAGCACGACCTTATCATCGGCAAAGGAGTAGGAGACCGGCACATAGACGAAGGTGTTGCCAAGCAGGTTGGGGCCGGGATTGATGTCCGGATGCTGCACGCTGCCTGCGGCGAGGCCCCATCCCCAGCCATTGGTCTCCAGCGGGCGGAAAAGGGTCTTGAACTGGAACATGTAGTCCCGGGTGGCGCTCTCGCCGCTGTTCTTCGCCCGCCCGCCGCCAAGTGTGAACTCCAGATTGCCCCACGGGTTGCAGGCCGGCAGGGCCCACACTTCACGGCTTTCCGGATAGACCCGCATCCAGCTTTCGAGTTGGCAACTTCCGGCCGTGGTCATGCGGGCGTCGTCGGTGACAAAAGGGCGGGCGGCCAGGGCGGGCAGGGTGACGGCCTGGAACAGGCCCAGGAGGGCGAGTTTTCTCATGGTGCGAAGTGTGGGGTCGGCCTGTTATGCCGGTGTGACAGGCCTAAGCCCGTTGCGCGAGACGATGTGCAGGTAGGTGCCGAAGAGTAGCGCGGCGGCCATGTTGCTGAGCACGCAGGCCTGCCAGAAGCCGGCCACCCCCTGGGGCGGCAGCAGGCTGCCGAGGCCGTGATAGGCCAGCCCGTAGCCCCCCGCGAGGCCGATGCCCCAGAAGCACAGGGTATGCACGAGCATCGGGCCGAAGGTGATCTTGTAACCACGCAGGGCATGGGCGGCGACGGTCTGGATGGCGTCGAAAAACTGGTACAGGCAGATGTAGATCACCAGAGATACGGCGAGGCGGCTGACCGCCGGATCGGCGGTGTAGGCCATGATCAGGGTGTCGCGATACAGCCAGGCGACGATGCTGACCAGGGTGGACAGGCCGGTGGCCAGCAGGATGCCAACCCGCGCGGCCTGCCGGGCGGCGTGCCCGTCCCGGGCGCCCAGGGCCTGGCCGACCAGCACCAGGGTGGCAATGGCCAGGGCCAGGGGCAGCATGTAGATGAGGGCCGAGAGGTTGCCGACAATGCGGTGGCCGGCCACCACCGTGGCGCCCAGCCGGGCCACCAGCAGGGCGATCAGGGTGAAGGCGGTGATCTCGACAAAGCTGGAAAAGCCCATGGGCAGGCCGAGGCGCAACAGTTCGCCGATGGGCCCGGCGCGGGGGCGTGTCCACCGGGAGAACAGCTGGTAGGGCGCGTAAGCCGGGGTGCGCAGCACATGCAGAGCGGCACATAGCAGGGCAAGCCAGCCCATGCAGGCGCTCGACACGGCGCAGCCGCTGCCCCCGAGGGCCGGGATGCCCGGCAAAGACCCGTTGATCAGGGCCCAGGAGAGGGGGATGTGTACGGCGGTGGTGGTCAGGCTGATCGCCATCAACACCCGGGTGCGGCCCAGGGCATTGGTAAAGGCGTAAAAGGTGCGGTAGAGCAGCACCGCGGGCAGCCCCCAGGCGATGGTCGTCAGGTAGTCCCGGGCGCCGGCTTCCACTTCCGGGCTGATCTCGGAGAGTTGCATCAGCCAGTCGGGGTGGCGCAGGAACAGCACCGCCGGGATCGCCAGGGCCAGGGCCAGCCAGAAACCCTGCTGCACCGCCGGCCCGATGGCGTCCGTGCGCCCGGCCCCCACATGATGGGCCACGGTGGGCGCCACCGCCTGGAGGATGCCAACCATCAGCATCACGATGGAGATGTAGATCCCGCTGCCGACGGCCACGGCGGCGAGGTCGGTGGTGCCGTAGCGGCCGGTCAGGACGGTGTCGCTGACCATCTGCGTCATCGAGGACAGCTGGGCGATCAGCACCGGCCAGGCGAGGTCGATGATGCGGCGGGCGAGGCCGGGCTGGGGGGTGGTCGGGCTCATGGGGGGCGTAGTTTATCGATTCCCAGGTGCGCGGCAGAGTTTGTGAAGAAAGCGCACCACGCAGCGTGGTTTATCTCCACGCCCTCAACTGAAATAGCCGTGGACGAACCAGCCGTGGGGTGGCAGACGTTCCTGGAAGATCCACACCAGGCAGTCGTCGTGGCCGCGGGCCACGAAGTAGTCCCGCTGAACCTCTGCCCCGGGGCCGTCCCACCAGCCGGCTTCGATGCGTTCGGGCCCGGCAAGGAGGCTTTCTGCCGGGGGCCGGGCCATGGGGCGCGGGGTGGGCAGCAACCACAAGGGGCGCGGCGACGAAGGCAGGCTGTGGGGGTCGGGAGGCGCTGACCGGTCGGCGGCCAAGGGTTCAGTCCAACGCCAGGCCCGTTCCGGGCGGTGGTCCGGATGGGTGGCAAGGCAACGCACGGCATCGTGGCCAAGACGGGCGCGCAGGGTGGCAAGGAGCAATCCCGGGTCTCCCTGCCGGCCATCGTCACCATCGAAAAGATCCGTGCGGGGTGGGATGAGCAGGCAAGGGCCATCGGCCTCCAGGCGCAGGGTATCCACCGGCGCGGGCAAGGGGCTGCGGGTGAGGTGCTCGCGGGCCAGTAGCTGGCAACGGGCCATGTCCCGCGACAGGGCGCCCAGGACGATCTCCCGGGCATCCTCGCGGCCCTCGTGCCCCGGGCGATGGTGTTCATACTCAAGCACCAGGGTGAAGCGTTCCAGCCCGGCCTGGCGGGCGTCCAGCCAGCCGGAAAGCCCTGCGAGCAGGCGGCGCACGCCGAACAGCAGAGTGTCCACCTGGTCGGTGGGCGCCGGCAGGGGCAGGCGGGCGGCATAGCGTTCGGGGGGCACGAACCAGGGGCGTGGGTCGGGAACGATGGCGTAGGCCCGATCGAGCTGGGTGGTGACCGCCCGGGCGTGGCGTCGGGCCAGGCCGCTGCGGGGCAGACGCCGCACCTCGGCCAGACGATGAATGCCTATGCCGGCGAGCAGGTTGAGGTTGTCCGCCGTCACCCCATCGCAGCCGTCACCCAGGACGGCGATGGGCAGGGGGTCGAGGCTGTCCACCAGCTCCCCTTCCGAGTCGATCAGGCTTCCCGGGGTGCAGCGGGCCAGCCAGCGTGCCGCCAGCGGGGTGGGGGCAACGGCCAGTTGCCCGGTAAAACCAAGTTCGCCCAGGCCTTGATCGATGGTGGCACACAGGGGGGCGAGCCCGCCAAAGAGGCGCAGGCTGGCGCGGATCTCGAGCAGCAGGGTGTCGGGCGGGTCGATGCTGACGGTGGAGGTGAAGCGTCCGGCCCAGGTGGCGATCTCGGTCAGGGCCGCGTCTTCGAGGGCGGGGGCACGCTCCCGCAGGTTCAACTGGGGAGCGAGGGCCAGCGCACTGGCGCGGCTGATCCCCGCTGCCACGCCACAGGCCATGGCCGCCGGATTGGCGGCCAGCACGCGCAGCTGCGGACGGGGGCCGAGAATGGCCAGCGGGCCGGTATCACTGCGTCCTCGTGTGAACACCTGCAAGGCCAGATCGGGCAGGACGAGGGCGCACCAGAGCATGGACGGAAACCTGTGGGGCGGAGTGAGGGCGGGAGGATGGCGAGGCATGCTCGCCCTCTGCCGCGACGGCCAGATCGGGGCGGGGATAGGCGGCAGACCAGGGCAGCACGAGATCCACGGGGGCGGCGAGCATGGGCCCGCGGCGCTTGAGCACACGGATACGGACGCCGCCGGGGGCGGCATTCAATTCAAGGCGCAGCACGGCCGGGGATGCCTGGCGGGCGACACCGGCCGGCCGCAACACGATCAAGGGGGTGGCGCTGTCTTCCGCCGCCAGCTGGAGTCGGCGCAGGGCGGCCATGTCGGCTTCGGCCAGCCACAGCAGGACGATCTCGCAGCTGCGCGAAGCCAGCGCCTGGCGGCAGGCCCAGCGGGCATGGGCCGGGCTTTCGGCCTGTACCAGCAACAGACGCCCGAGGGGGACGCCCGCTGCGGCGAGAGCCGGTGCGTAGGGCAGGCCGGGTGGTGCGATGCAAAGCCCCCAGCGCCCGACGGGAATGTTGCGCAGTTGAGGCAGCAGGAGCCCCAGCTCGCCGACACCGAAATGGGGGATCAACAGCTCGGTGAGGGCACCCGCCGGCCATCCGCCTCCGGGCAGCACGGCGTCCAGGGCCGGATGGCCGGTGGGGCGCCCGGGGGCTGCTTCGACGGCCAGCCGGTCACCCCGCCAGACCAGATGGTCGAGGGCGGCGAGGGCAGTGGCGGAGAGGGCTGCCGGGGTGGCCATGGTGCTTGCGTGCGGGAGCCGACGGCTCAGAGAGGATCGGAGCGGATCAGGCCGACCGCGAGACCTTCGATCTCCAGGGGCGAGCTGCGGGTGTCCACCACGATGGGTTCGAAATCCGGATTGGCGGGCAGCAGCTCGACAATGGGCCCCTTGCGGGCCAGACGCTTGACGGTGACCTCGTCTTCCACCCGGGCAACGACGATCTGGCCGTTGCGGACTTCGGTGGTGCGATGGACGGCCAGCAGGTCGCCATCAAGGATGCCGGCGTCGCGCATGCTCATGCCGCGCACCTTGAGCAGATAATCGGCACGGGGGGAGAACAGGCCCGGATCAACCTGATAGCGGCCCTGGACGTGTTCGGCGGCAAGGATGGGGCTGCCGGCGGCGACCCGCCCGACCAGGGGCAGGCCGAGGGCTTCCATGAGGCGGATGCCCCGCGCGCGACCTTCCTCAAGGGTGATGGCACCCTTGGCGGCAAGGGCTCGGAGGTGGGTTTCCGCCGCGTTGGGAGAGCGGAAGCCGAAGGCGGTGCAGATCTCGGCCCGGGTGGGAGGGCGGCCTTCCTGTTCGACGGTGTCGCGGATGAGTTGCAGGATCTCCTGCTGACGGGAGGTGAGCGTGTCTGACATGGGGACTCCTGTTGAGTTTGTGTAATTTTATACAGCTTTTGGCGCTTCGCAAGCGGTGACATCCTTGCTGCAAGGCCTTTTCGGCGTGATAAACATCAAACAAGACCCACAAATCCCTTGAGCCCCCGGCCCCCATGGGCTATCCCTTCAAGGACGCAGGCCAAAAAGCGTACCGCCGTCGTGGCGGTCGGAATACAAAATGACAAGAACAGAGAGCAGCGCAAGTCGTATCGCCCAATCAGCACGGGTTCAATCCAGAGCCCACAGCCCCCGGAGGAGATCTTCATGCATGTCAGCCCCCAACACGCTTCGGGTAGAGTTCTCAAAGCGGCTCGGTTAGAATCCCCAGCCGTGCCGACTGAGCCCCGCGAGGGCGAGCCGGCCCCGCTCTTTTCCCTGCCCGATGCCGACATGGAGATGTTCGATCTGGCGTCGGTGCTGGGTTCCCATCATGTGGTCCTGTATTTCTACCCCCGTGACAACACCCCCGGCTGCACGCGCCAGGCCATCGACTTCAGTGATCACGATGCCGATTTCGAAAAGGAAAAGTGCATCGTGGTCGGCATAAGCCCCGATGATTGCCTGACCCATGCGGATTTTCGCGATGAGCATGGCCTGTCGGTCGAACTGCTCTCCGATGAGGAGGGCGAGGTCTGCCGGCTCTACGGGGTGTGGCAGTCGGCGCTGGTCAATGGCGTCATGAAACGCAACGTGCGCCGCTCGACCTTCATCATCTCCGCCGATGGGGTTTTGCGACACGTCCTGCACGATATCAACCCGCGCGGCCATGCCGCCGAAGTCTTTCAGCTGATCAAGCAGCTCAACTCAAGGAATGTAAATGGAAATCGCCAAGAACACGGTCGTCACGCTTAACTACACGGTCACCGACCCGGAAGGCAACATGATCGACGACGGTCAGCACCCCCTGGTGTACCTTCACGGCGGTTACGACGGCATCTTCGCGGTGATCGAGGAAGCCCTGCACGGCAAGAAAGTGGGCGACAACACCAAGGTCAAACTGCTGCCCGAAGATGCCTTTGGCGAGTACGACGAAGAGCTGGTGCTGGTGGAGGAGGCTTCCCTTTTCCCCGACAACATCGAAGTCGGCATGTCCTTCGAGCGCGTCGGTGAAGATGGCGAAGAGGATGTGGTCTATCGCATCACCGACATCGCCGACGGCAAGGTGGTGGTGGATGGCAACCATCCCCTGGCCGGCACCGCGCTGATCTTCGACATCACCGTCAAGGAAGTCCGCACTGCCAGCGCCGAGGAAATCGGCCACGGCCATGTGCATGGCGAGGGTGGTCACCACCACTGAGAGTCTGTGAACAGATCTGCTGCGCGGCCCGATCTTGCCCCTGAGATGCTCACCGTACCCTTGTACGGCTGCGCTTCCCGGAGCGAACTCGAACCGCCTGCGACGATTTCCTCACACCCTCTGAGAGCGTGTGAGCCAGTCCGCCAAGCGGCTCGCCTGCCGGTCCATGCTTCTGCCGTATTGACATTACACGTGCAGGCGCCAAGTGGCGGAGGGTGTCGGAGGCGTCAGCAGTCTTTCACACGTGTGCCCTGATGGGCCCCTGACTTGAACGGGCCGCACTGCGGTCCGTTTTCTTTGCGATGATCAAACTGGACAAGGAAGGCCCGGCCCTGCTGCGCGTCGAGGGTTTGCGGGTGGAACTCGGCCCCCGGAGCAAGCCGGTGCGTCCGG
>JAEUNV010000482.1 GCA_016790385.1 Zoogloea sp. | reverse complement strand
TCCCACTGGAAGGCGCCGCTCTTGATGGCGGCCTGGGCGCGGGTGGTGGAGGTGATGGCCCAGGCGTCCTGCTCTTCACGGGTGAAGCCGTAGTTGCCGGCACAGTCTTCGGCGAAGGTGCCCATCAGGCGACCATTGGTTTCCTTGCCGTAGCGATCTTCCAGACCGTCGAAGAACATGTGGTCGAGCATCTGGCCGTGGCCCAGGCGGTAGCCGCCGCGGGCCTTGGGCAGCATGTAGGGGGCGTTGGACATGGACTCCATGCCACCGGCGATGATCACATCATTGCTGCCCGAGACCAGCAGGTCATGGGCCAGCAGGGTGGCCTTCATGCCGGAGCCGCACACCTTGTTGATGGTGGTGCAGCCGGCGCTGAGGGGCAGGCCGCCGTTAAGGGCAGCCTGGCGGGCCGGAGCCTGGCCGAGGCCGGCGGGCAGCACGCAGCCGAAGATGAGCTCCTGCACGGCGTCGGCCGGCAGACCGGCACGCTCGACGGCGGCCTTGATGGCGACGCCGCCCAGCTGGGGCGCGGTGAGGCCGTTGAAATCGCCCTGGAAGCCCCCCATGGGGGTGCGGGCGGCGGAGACGATAACGATGGGCTCGTTGGCGGACATGTTGGACCTTTCGCGGATTCGGTTGGGGCGGGCTCGGATGTGGTGTTACTTGGCAGCCATGCGGATGGCGCCATCGAGGCGGATCACCTCGCCGTTCAGGTAGCTGTTGCTGAAGATGTGCTCCACCAGGGCGGCGTACTCGGCAGGCTTGCCCATGCGCGAGGGGAAGGGAACCATCTTGCCGAGGGCGTCCTGCACGTCGGCGGGCATGCCCAGGAGCATCGGGGTTTCCATGATGCCCGGGGCGATGGTCATTACGCGGATGCCGGAGCGGCACAGCTCGCGGGCGATGGGCAGGGTCATGGCCACCACGCCGCCCTTGGAGGCGGCATAGCCGGCCTGGCCGAGCTGGCCGTCAAAGGCAGCCACCGAGGCGGTGCTGACGATCACGCCGCGCTCACCACCGGCATCGGCTTCGTTCTTGCTCATGATCTCGGCGGCCAGGCGGATCATGTTGAAGCTGCCCACCAGGTTGATGTTGATGGTGCGGGCAAAGCTCTCCAGCTTGTGGGGGCCTTCGCGGCCGACCACCTTCTCGGCCGGGGCGACGCCGGCACAATTCACCAAGCCACGCAGGGTGCCCATCTCGACAGCCGCGGCAAAGGCGCCCTTAGCGCTTTCTTCGTTCGTCACGTCGGTGGCGACAAAGCGGGCGTTGCCACCCAGCTCCGCGGCCAGGGCGTCTCCCGCCTCCTTGTTCACATCGGCCAGCACCACCTTGCCACCGCGGGCAACGATCATGCGGGCCGTGGCGGCCCCCAGGCCCGAGCCGCCACCGGTCACCACGAATACATTGTTGTTGATCTCCATGTGTTGCTCTCCTCTTTGGTCTTGTGGAATGGGTCATCGGCGCGATGCCTGATGTGGGGCGCAGTCTAGGGACAAGCGGGGCCGGCTTCCATGCCGAAATCGATCAATGTGGATGGTAGAATTTGCCATACCAAAGGAATGCGAAAGCCCATGCCCCATGGTGTTCCCCTTCCTTCCTCCAAGAATATCCCCATGAGCGAGCGCGCGTCCGACAAGGGCACCATTTCGATCCGGTTCGTCCGCGAGGCGCTGGTTGGCGTGCGGGAGCGCGGGATCGATACCGATGCGCTGTTGCAGCACGCGGGAATTTCGCCGGAGCTTCTCAACGCGCCCCAGGCGCGCGTCTCGTCGGCGCACTTCGGCATGCTCTGGCACCGGGTGGCCCAGGCCATGGACGACGAGTTTTTTGGCATGGACAGCCACCGCATGAAGGCGGGCAGCTTCACTCTGCTTTGCCACAGCGTGATCCACTGCGTGTCCCTTGAGCGGGCGCTGCGTCGTGCGCTGCGTTTCTTCCGCCTGGTGCTGGACGATTTCGAGGGGGTGCTGGTGCGTGAGGGTGACACCGCCCGGGTGGTGCTGGCCGAGCGGCAGGGCGACCCTCGCCGGGCTTTTTCCTACGGCACGTTCCTGATCATGATCCATGGTCTCGCCTGTTGGCTGATCGGCCGGCGCATTCCCCTGGGGCATGCCAGCTTTCGTTGCCCCGAGCCGGATTTCAGCCCCGAGTGGCAGGTGCTGTTCTCGCCGGATCTGCGCTTCGGGCAGGCCGAAACCGAAATCGCCTTCCCGGCCGAATTCCTCGACATGCCCAATGTGCAGAACGAACGCACCATGAAAGTCTTCCTGCGTAGCGCGCCAGCCAACTTTCTGGTCAAGTACCGCAACAGCGACGGCCTCGTGGCGCGGATCCGGCGCCAGTTGCGGCACATCCCGCCGGATACCTGGCCCGACTTCGAGACCCTGGCGCAACAACTGCATTTTTCGGCCTCCACCCTGCGCCGCCATCTGCTCGATGAAGGGCAGTCCTACCAGTCCATCAAGGACGACCTGCGCCGAGACCTGGCCATCAGCCAGCTCAGCCATTCCGACAAGTCGGTGCTCGATATTGCCCTCGATCTTGGTTTTGCCGAGGCCAGCGCCTTCCATCGGGCGTTCAAGAAGTGGACCGGCGCCCGGCCGGGGGAATACCGGCGCGCTCTGGCCGGCCAATAGCACGCAAGAGGACAGCACGTGGCCGCCGACATCCCTGACCGCCGGTCATCACGTTTCTTCCGCTTTCCACTCCACATCCACATCTCGACCCTGTTCTTTGTGCTGGTCGCGCTGGCCGGGGGCGGCATGTCGGCCCTGTCGTATTTCCGCAGTGCCGACATGCTTGAACGGGCCGCCGCCGACCTGCTGACTCGCATCTCTCGCCAGACCGTGGCCGAAACGGAAAACCTGCTGAGCCCGGTGGAAGCCAGTGTGCGCCTGCTCTCTCTCAATGCCATCAGCGAAGCCCGGACACTCGCCGAGCGGCGGGCCGGCCTGGGGGTGCTGCGGGAGGCGCTGCTGGCCACGCCGTCGGTATCGGCCTATTACGTCGGCTACGCCTCGGGGGATTTCTTCCTGCTGATGCGCCTCGCCGACGAGGCCGACCGCCATCTGATGGGGGCCCCGGCCGCTGCGGCCTATCTGATCCAGAGCATTGCCGGCCAGCAGGGGCAGTTCATCTACCTGGATGCCGATCTCCATGAACTGCGCACCGAGCCACGGCCCGATTACCCGAGCCACTACGACCCGCGCAGGCGCGGCTGGTACGTCCAGGCCCAGGGGAGCATCGAGCCCGTGCAGACCGAGCCCTACCTGTTTGCTTCGACCCGCCGCCTGGGGGTGACTGTGGCGCGCCGGGTGGCGAGCGGCCGGGCCGTGGTGGGAGCCGACATCCGCCTTGCCACCCTGGACGAAACCCTGCGTCGCCAGCGCATCACGCCGGGCTCTCAGCTGGTGCTCTTTGATTCAGCCCAGCGGGTGGTGGCCTGCTCCGCGCCCGACTGGTTGCCCGCCGCGGGGGCCGGTGGTGACATCGAGCGGCCCCGCCTGGCCGGGCTGCCCCTGGGGGGCGTGGCGGCCCTGGCTCGTCAGGCGCCCCGCTCCGGCGTCGGTGCGGGGCAGGCGCTGTCGGCCTTCGATGCTGCGGGGCGCAGCTGGCACGGCGCGGTGGCCAGCCTGCCGGCGCGGGGCGGGCAGGCTCTCTACCTGGGGGTGGCGATTCCCGATGACGAACTGCTCACCGACGCCCGCAGCATCCGTGATAACGCCATTCTTGTGACCATTCTGGTGATCCTGCTCGCCTTGCCCATCACCTACGGCGCGGCCCGGCTCGTGTCGCGACCCATCCGCGAGCTGGCTCGCGAAGCGGCGGCGATCCGGCGCTTCGACTTTGCCGGCGAGGCCGCAACGCGATCGGTGGTGCGGGAGGTGGACGATCTGGCCCGTGATCAGGCCTCAATGAAAGGCGCGGTGCGGCGTTTTCTCGACATTGCCTCAGTGATGGCCAGGGAGCCCGATTTCGAGCGGCTGCTGCCGCGGCTGGTGGACGAGACGGTGGGGGTGGTGGGTGCCCGGGCCGGTGTGCTTTACCTGGCCCGGGACGACGGCGAGGGCCTGGATGCCGCCAGCGTGAGGGATGCCTCGGGGAGCAGCCTTCCCCTCGCCGATGCGCCTCCGGGGGCGGCCATGGCCAGTCTGGTGCCGGAGGATGCACGCTCCGGCGTGGGCCGCTCGGTGGGCGATATCGGTGGCACCGGGCTGTTTTCCGCCCTCGGCGCGGACAGCATGGCCTATCTGGCCGTGCCCCTGCTGGACCGCAAGCACGACCGGGTGGGCTTGCTGGTGCTGTGGTTTGATGAGGCTCCCGACCGGGATCTGGTGCATTTTGTCGAAGCCCTGTCGGGTTCGGCAGCCGTATCCTTGGAGACCCGTTCTCTCATCCGCGCCCAGAAGCAGCTTTTCGAGGCCTTCATCCAGCTCATCGCCGGCGCCATCGACGCCAAGAGCCCCTACACCGGCGGCCACTGCGCCCGTGTGCCGGAGCTCACCAAGATGCTCGCCCGCGCCGCCTGCGACGCCACCGACGGGCCATACCGTAACTTCAGCCTGGATGAAGAAGATTGGGAGGCCGTGCACATTGCCGCGTGGCTGCACGACTGCGGCAAGGTCACCACCCCGGAATATGTGGTGGACAAGGCCACCAAGCTGGAAGCCATCCACGACCGCATCCACGAGATCCGCATGCGCTTTGAAGTGCTCAAGCGCGACGCGGAAATTGCCTGTTGGCGGGCGGTGGCCCAAGGGGCGGACCCAGGTTCCGAGCAGGCCACGCTGGCGGCGAACCTCACCGCCCTCGACGGGGAGTTTGCCTTTGTGGCCAGCTGCAACGCCGGTGTCGAAGCCATGGACCCGGCCGATGTGGCCCGCCTGCGGCACATCGCCACGCGCACCTGGCTGCGTACCCTGGATGATCGTCTCGGCGTTTCCGACGACGCCCTGCGCCGCATGGGCCCCGGCCCGGCCCTGCCGGTGTGTGAGGCGCTGATCGGCGACAAGGCCGAACATCGCATTCCCCGCAGCCTTGAGGACGCCATTCCCGCCGACAACCCCTGGGGCTTCCGCCTCAAGGTGCCGGAGCTGCTCTACAACCGGGGGGAGCTGACCAACCTGTGCATCGACCGGGGCACCCTCACCGAGGAGGACCGCTTCAAGATCAACGAGCACATTGTGCAGACCATCCGCATGCTTTCCGAGCTGCCTTTCCCGCGCCATCTCCGGGCCGTACCCGAGATCGCCGGCGGGCACCACGAGAAGATGGACGGCAGCGGCTACCCCCGTGGCCTGACCCGCGAGCAGATGAGCCCGATGGCCCGCATGATGGCCATCGCCGACATCTTCGAAGCCCTCACCGCCGTTGACCGCCCTTACAAGAAGGGCAAGCGCCTCTCTGAAGCCGTCGGCATCATGGCCCGCATGCGCGACGCCGGGCACATCGACCCCGACCTTTTCGCCCTGTTCCTGCGGTCTGGCGTGTATCGCCGCTATGCCGACCGCTTCATGGCCCGGGCCTGCGTGGATGAGGTGGACGTGGCGGCCATGCTGGTGCCGGCAGGGGCGGATAGCTGACTTGCTCACCCACGGGGTCGAGCGAATTCGACACCGCGGTCTTATCCACGACCCGAGCGACAAACATAAAAAAGGGCGGCCGCAGCCGCCCGGCCGCAGCCGCCCTTAGTGTCCCTTTGAAGCCCGCTTAGCCAGCCAAATTGGCCGCCGCCAGTGCCGTCAGCCAGCCCCCTGCCACCACGCCGGCCGGAAACAGCAGCCGGGTGCGGGTGCGGAAGGGATAGCTCTCCACCCGGTAGTGGAACTGGTGCCCGCCGATAACGCTCACCACCACCGCCAGCACCATCCCCATGGCGTTGATCACCGGGTTGGTGGGGAAGGCCACGCTGACCAGCATGTTAACCAACAGGCAGAGGGGGAAGTGCACCAGGAACACCGAGTAGGAGATCCGGCTCAGGTGCGCCACCGCCGCAGGGACCGGCAGGGTGTTGAGAAAGCCATGCTGGCGGGCCAGGCCGAGGAACAGCATGACGCCTGTGGCGACAGCGATGCGGGCGCGAAAATCCACCACCAGTGCGGCCACGGCGACGGCGGTGAGCAGGGCCAGCCAGCGTTCAGCGCGGGGCTGGCTGCCCGCCCACCAGGCCAGGATGCCAAGGCCGAAGGAACCGAAGAAGTACAGGGCCGTCTCGTCCCAGAAGGCATCCCGGTTGAAACCGAACAGGGACGCCAGGGTCAGCAGCACGACCAGCAGCGGGGCCACCAAGGCCAGCTCCGGACGCCGTTCGGCAAGACGCGAGGGCAACCACAACAGCAGAATGGCCAGGGCGAAGAGCTGGAAATCGATGGCCACATACCAGACCCCGGCGGACAGGGCCTCCTGGTTCAGCAGATCGTGGAGCAGCAGCACGTGGGCCAGCAGCTGCGCCAGATCGGGGGCTGCCGAGATGGAGTTGTGCTCCATCCATACGCCGGCCACCGCAGAACAGGCCACCGCCAGCAGCAGGGCGGCCGAGTAGGGCACCACCAGGCGGGTGTAGCGCTGGAGCAGCACGGGTAGCGGTGACAGCTTTGCCGTCAGGCCTGACGGGGCGAACTTGGCGGCGAACAGGAAGCCGGAAACGACCAGGAAGATCTGTACCGCCATGCGGGCGTACTCATCAAGCCATTGCACCAGTGTTGGCATCAAAGGGCGGGCGGCATCGCTCATGGGGCCATAGAAGGCCAGGTGATGCATGACGATGGCGAGGCAGGCAAAGGCCTTCAGCGCATCGATGGCGGGCATTCTTGTTGTTTGTTTGGGCATGGACGGCAAGGTGAAACCGGGCATCAAAATGCGTCGGGGCAGATTCTGGGTCTGCCCCGACGGTGGCAGTGTGCAGTGCACAACGCCCGAGGTCCAATGAAAGATGACCGCGTAGCTCAAAAAATTACGCAACGGAGATGCGTTTTCGCGGATTTGGGCGCTGCTGCGCCGATCCTTGGCGCCGTTGCCGGCGCTCACCGAATCATGTCGAATGGTTTTACAGAATCTTTCAGGGGCGTCCGGCCGGCCGTGTCAGCTGCTTGATTCCATGGGTTTTTCAAATCGAGGAACGAATTTTGCTGGAGTGGCTGGCACGGTTTGCTGCAAATGAGTCAGCGGACTTCGTGCCTGTCCGCTGCAATGCGGCTTCAATCGGAATGGGAGAATTCATGAAAGCGATTATCAAACTACTGACTGCCACCGGTCTTGCATTTGCCCTTGGCACTCCGGTTGAGGCGGCGCAGATGACTTGGGGCATCAATGTGTCCTTTGGGGCGACTACCATCACCGGATCGGTGGCTTTTGACGACACCCCGGTTCAGGGCTTTTATGACGGCATCTCCGACCCGAACGATACTCACGTCAACGGTGACTTCGTGCTCACGTCTTCAGCTCTGGGTTGGTCGAACGTAGTGTTCAACGGCGTCCTTTTTCAACCCTATTTCTACAGTGACCAGGGCGATGGGCCGCACGTTGACTTTGTTTTTTCGGAAAACGGCTGGTTTTTCTCTCTCGATGACTCCAACCAATCGTTTTTGATTGACTCTGCAGGTGCCGTTCAACAAGGCACGTGGTCACTTGACCGGGGCTCGCATATCCCCGAGCCGACTTCCCTGGCGCTGCTGCTGACAGGCTTGGCTGCGGCGGGCGTGCGTCGCGGCACGAGCGGCCGCAAGCTGTAAGCCAGGGAGCGCCTCGTCCGGCAGGTGTCGCAGCGTTTCGGTGTGCGGCACCGGACAGCATCAGCTAGCCCCCCGCAAGTGGTGCGCGGGGGCGCTGAAGGCCTGCCTTACGGCTTGTAGGCTTCCACGGCGATGGTCAGCTTGACGTCGTCGCCCACGTAGGGGGCGTACTTGCCGGCGTTGAATTCGCTGCGCTTGATGGTGGCGGTGGCGTTGGCGCCACAGGCGTCCTTCTTGAGCATGGGGTGGGGCATGCAGTGGAAGGAGGTGACGGTCAGGGTGACGGGCTTGGTGACGCCCTTGACGGTCAGGTTGCCTTCGATGGTGGCCGGCTTGTCGCCGTCGAAGTTC
>JAEUNV010000455.1 GCA_016790385.1 Zoogloea sp. | reverse complement strand
GCCGAGGTGGACGCCCTGCGCCGCCTCGCCGAGGCGGGTGTTCGGGTGCCCACGCCCTACCAGTTTCACGAGGGTGTGCTGCTGATGGAGCTGGTGGCCGACGCTGACGGCGAGCCGGCACCGCGCCTCAATGATGTGGCGCTGGAACCCGACGAGGCGCGCCGCTTTCATGCCGATCTGATCCGCCAGGTGGTGCGCATGCTGTGCGCCGGCATCGTCCATGGGGATCTGTCGGAGTACAACGTGCTGCTGGACGAAAACGGCCCGGTGATCATCGATCTGCCCCAGGCCGTGGATGCCGCCGCCAACCAGAACGCCAGCGCCATGCTGGCGCGGGATGTGAACAATCTGGCCACCTACTTCGGCCAGTTTGCCCCAGAGCTGCTGGAAACCCACTATGCGCCGGAGATCTGGGCCCTGTATGAATCGGGCAAGCTGCACCCGGACAGCGTGCTCACCGGCACCTGGACCCCCGACGACACCCCGGCCGACCTGGACGAGGTGATGCAGGTGATCGAGGCGGCAAAGACCGAAGATGCCATCCGCCAGGCCGGGCGGGCGGCCGCCGCGGCCGAAGGGAGATGGCAGGCCGAGGAGTAGTCCCCCGCGGTGCCCGCTCAGGGGCTGGGTGAGATCCGGTAGATCAGGTTGTCGGACAGGGAGACCACGTAAAGCGCGCCGTCAGGCCCCTGCTCGATGCTCGGGGTGATGCCGAAGCCTCTGCCGATCAACAGCGTTTCGCTTTCCGTGCCCTCGAACTTCTGTGCGCGGAACAGGTTGTCGGCCACCCGATCGGCCAGGCGCGGGTCGGCGCTCAGATCGAGGCTCAGCCGATCGGGCGTGAGGCGGAGGCGATACAGGCTGCCTCCGGTGCCGCCTACCTGCGAGAAGGCCCGGGCCGATCCGATCCACAGGCTGCCGGCATAGGCGGCGCCCAGGGCTGTGCCACTGACGAAGGCAGTGCCGGAGGGGCCGATTTCATAGCGCCAGCTCAGTTCAGGGTCTTTGTAGACCGCACCGGGGAGCATGAAGAGACGCGCCTGGGCCAGGGCTGGCGTGTAGGCCGCCCGGGTGGGCGGATAGCGCACCTGCTGCAGGGTCTGATTGAACTGGGTGGACTCGATGGTCTTCCAGTCTTTCACGCGGCTGATCGGCCCGGCGAACTGGATCCAGCCTCCGTTCATGCCTGGTACCACCCGGTTTAGCTCGGAATAGGCGTCGTCCGCGTTTTCCGTCTCCCACAGGTAGCCAGTCTGTGGGTCGAAGGCCATGCCGAAGCCATTGCGGTGGCCATAGGAGTAAATCTTCTGGACGTTTTGCCCCACCTCGCCGCCGATGCCTGCACCCACGGCATAGAAGGGGTTGTCGGCGGGGGTCGAACCGTCATCATTCACGCGCAGGATGACGCCGCTAAGGTGGGCACTGTCGGGGGCCGGGCCGCCGAAGGTGTCGTCCAGCAGCGGGGCCGTGAGGAAGGGGCCGTTGGGCAGGTTCTGCAACCAGCCACGCCGGCCCTGATCACCCATGAAGACATACAGCTTGCCGTCCGGGCCGAAGCGCATCACCCCGCCGTTGTGATTGCCGGCTTCGTTGGCGTTGTTGGTGCCGTCGTGGCCGGGCGCGGCGATGTTGTCGTTCTGGCGGGCACGCAGCCGCATCAGATTCATGTCGAAGGACAAGGTGCTGCCGTCCCAGGTGAAGCGGTCCACCCGGTTGCCAAGCAAGGGAACATCGGCCACCGCGTTCGAATCCAAACCACTCGCGCTCTCGGTCCAGCGTACATACACATAGGGCTGGGTCGGAAAGCGCGGGTGCAGCACTACGCTGAGCAGCCCCCGCTCGGAGGCTGAATTGACAGCCAGATCCAGCACCGGCATGGCCTGGACGACGCCATTGATTACCCGCTTGATCTGCCCGGAGGACTTCTCGGGCACCAGGAAGTCGTTACTGCCCAGGAATACGATGCCGATGGGCTGGGTGAGCCCGCTGCTCACCACGGTACTGACTTGCAGGGCCGGATCGAGCAGTTGCAGCGGAGTGGTGTCGGCCTGAGCACCACCGGGCCAGCCAAGCGCCACGCCCCACAGGGTGAGTGCAGTCAGCAGGCCGTTACGGCCGCGACGATATCGGGAGACGGACCGAGTGTGTTTCATCGTGACCTCCACTTGAACGACGGGGCGCGTCGGGCAGTGGGCGCGCCGGGGGAAAGGGCCGGGGAAGGGCCGAGGGCTAGCGGCGCCGGGTGCCGGCCAGCACACCCAGGGCGCCGGCGAGCAGCAGCACCGAGGTGGGCTCCGGCACCGGGTTGCCCTGGACTTCGATGCGCACGTTGTCCACGCCCAGCTGGAACACGTCGAGGTTGTCGGCCTCGGCAAAGCGCAAGCGCAGGGTTTCACCGTTGTGGGCGGCGAGAAGGGCGGTGATGTCCCGGGTGATGGTGGTGTAGCCCGAAACCGCGGCATCGCCCACCTGGGTCTGGTAAAGGGTCATCAGGATGTCGCCTGAGTCCACACTGAAGGCATCGGCACCGGCCTTCAGGATGTCCACCCGCGCCTGCTGGTTGAGGGCCGGGGTGGAGAAATCCAGGGTGGCGGGGGTGTAGAAATTGTTGGCCCGGTTGCCGACGAAGAGTTCGAAACTCAGGGTGGCGCCGACCGCGCTGGCAACGAAATCCTGGTACAGCACGTGACTGCCGGGGCCACCGAGTCCGGCATCGCTCATGGCGGCCTGGCTGCCCTCCGGGGGGGCGGGCACGGCTAAGCCCGTGGTCGGGCTGGTGGTGCCGCTCTGGAGATAGAAAGTGCCTTCACTGCCGGTCTGGTCCAGGGTGGTCCAGTTGGCAAAGCCCGACTCGAAACCGCCGTTCATGATGGCCGGAGCCGCATGGGCTGAGGGCAGGGCGCTC